>JAMXLJ010000052.1 GCA_024281095.1 Acidimicrobiia bacterium
GCGTTTCAACATTGACCATTTCGACGCCACCGGAATACGCATTTCCGGTTCGTTCGCGAGCGAGGCGGACGCGCGCCATGTCGCGAGCGCCATCGGCCCAGTCACAGCATCGCCAACATCGCGGTAGAACCTATGACGCGCCGCCACCGACGGGGCGATGCCGAGGCGCCATCCGCTATCCGTTCAAACCACCGTCCCGGCGACAACATGCTGGGACCGCAAGCGATCCGCACAAGGAGACTGCCGTGCCCGTGCCCACCGATGATTCTGCCGACGCGCAGCCCGACCCCACACACCAAAGCGATGTCGAGCGTGCCGACTTGCTTGACACGCTGGCGAAGCACCGGGCGTTCCTACGCTTCACCGTGCGAGACCTGAACGACGAGCAGGCCGCCCAGCGCACCACGGTGAGCGAGTTGTGCCTCGGTGGGCTGATCAAGCACGTCGCCGCGGTCGAAGGGCAGTGGGCCGAGTTCATCGAGCGCGGACCGGCCGCGATCGGGGCGATGAACGACGCGGCCATCCAAGCGTACGCCGCCAGCTTCCGCATGGTGGACGGCGAGACCTTGCACACACTCCTGGACCGTTACGAGCAGACGGCGGAGCGCACCGACGCACTGGTGCGCAACCTCGCGTCGCTCGAAATGGCGCACCCGCTACCTGAAGCGCCGTGGTTCCCGCCCGGCGCGTCGTGGACCGCGCGTCGGGTGCTGCTCCACATCATTGCCGAGACCGCACAGCACGCGGGTCACGCCGACATGCTCCGAGAGGCACTCGACGGGTCCAAGACCATGGGCTGAGCGCGGCCCGGTCGCGTGGCCATCGCGCGCCCGAACCGAAACCGCCACGGGCGACGAGAGGCGCGCATGGTCGTCGTGGTGTATTCGAGCCCGCATCAATTACCGGAATGCAGCCCCACATGACGGCGTGGCGGAAGGTCGGCGGCGGCGTGTGGCTCAAGGCCGGCGGCGGCTGGTCGGGTGGCTTCACCGGCAACGTCGACTCGCTCACCGCGGCGGTGAATACGGGCGGCGTCAACGGGACGGTCACCTACGACTTCGAGCCGTAGCCTTCGCTCCCACGCCGAGCTTCGCTACGACTGTCGGCGTGGTTCGGCGAGTCACGGCGAACACAAGGATCGTCACCCGCTGCTGCGGTCATGGTGGGCCAGATCGCTGCCGAGTTGGCGCGTTCGTGGCGCAGTGTTGTCGAGCCCGCTGAGGATTACAGGCCGCAGGCGGCGAATCCCCCGCGTGCGAACGTCGTCTTGTCGCAGTAGACGGCCCGGGGGGCGTACTCGCCCATGGAGGTGGTTGCGAGAGCGCCGGGAGCAAGGTGGACCGCAGCTTGCTGGAAGGCTGGGTCCGCGAGCATCTGGCGCATGAGGACGAGTGCGTCGACGTTGGTCGGACCCCAGTCGAGCCATGTGGCGCCGGCGGTGGCTGGGGTCGCGGCGGGCCGCTCGGCCGGGGTGGAGATCATGTAGGTGTAGTAGCCGTGCGCGTCGAGCGTGGTCTGGTCGTCGGCGGCGCACGCAATGACCGGGTAGGGCTTGCGCCATTCGTTGGTGCACATCGACCAGTACCGGACCTGTTCGGTGCCGGTGATCGGTGCACCGGCACGGGTATTGGGGAAGGTTGGGGCGCGGCCGCGGATCACCACCAGCTTGCCGGGCCGGTAGGCGATGAGCGTGGCGACGTAGACGTTGTCGGGGTTCGGGTACAGGTTGGCCGCGCTGCCGGGCGCGCGAATGAAGACGGGCGTGGCGGGCGCGGCGGTGGCGGGGCGTTGGTAGCGGTTCACGATGTCGGTAGCGGCTGCGCTCGGCCCCGGGTGCGCGCACGTCGGCACCGCCGCCGGCAGGCCCGACGGCGCGACCACATGGACCTCGGGCAATCCCGCGCCGCCGGTCGGGTCGTTGCGGTCATTGGGGATGTAGACCCGGTACAAGACGGTGCCGGACACCCCGGTCGGGCCGCCGTGACCGAGGCGGGCCTGGTCGACGGCGGGTGGCGTCGTACTCGTGCTCGACGCCGCGTCCGGTGCCGGCGTCGCGCCGGACGTCGCGCCGCTTGGCGCGGCTTGGGCCGCCAGGACGTTCGGCGCGGAGGTGCCGGGCGTGGACCGGATCGTGACCGTGTACGTGCCACTCCCACGCGCGGCGGGGACGCGGAACGGGTTGGTGCTGCCGGGGTCGGGGTCGATGTCGCGGTCGGCGAGCCCCGCGATCGCGCCACCGTTGGGGCCGTAGGTCACGTACGAGGCGTACCGCGCCTGGGGGTAGCGGCCGTGCAACGTGAGTGCCTCCCCGGGCGCGAGGTCATAGCTCAACCCCCAGTAGGTGGCGTTCGTGTCGGGATAGGCGATGTTCGAGGTCGTTTTGTCGGCCCGTACCGGCCATGCGCACAGCCCGCCGCGGCCGATTCCCGGGCCCCGAGATCTGGTGGGGGTCGACGTTTTGGTGCCGCTTCCTGCACAACCGCCGAGCACGAGCAGGGTCACCGCGAGCAGCGACAAGGCGAACCGCGCCGAGTAGAACCTCTCGTGATCCCGGTGGAACGCCGTCATGTTCAACATCGCATCAAGAGCGGCTGTGGAGTGCGGGGCGACTCGGTCATCTCACGTCCTTGTCCTGGTTCGCACGCGGGCAGGTCGCGCCGAGCGGCCCATGACCACTGCAATGTTCTCAGCCCGTGCCGACCGATTGGCAGGGTTGAAAGTCCAAGATCCTCTGACCACGCGGGCCGAGCGTGTGTCGCCATCCACAGTTCCGGCGAGCGTCACGTCGACGGCGTGCTCGTCGTAGTGGCCGAGCTGCAACGCGCCACCGGTGAAGCACGCCCGTTCGGCTTCAGCGGCGGCGGCGCACTCGTGACCGCGTCATGTTCCGGGACCGTGTCGAGCGCTCGACCGTGCTCGCGGCCGGCTCCTCGGAGGGTGGAGTGCCGGTCATGGCTTCCAATATCGGATGTGCCGGGACAGGCTGCGGGATAGGAATCGGGGACGGTCTTCTCAACCAGGTTCGGTTGTCGTCGACCTCTTCGTCGGACAGTTCACTGAGCGTCGCGAGTCTCGTGGTTCGCGCCCGTAGACGCCGGCGCAACCATGGAATCGCCGCGCGGAGACGATGAGTCATCGTCATTGACACAGCCGACCGCCCCCCAGCGTCGATACACCGGCCCGTGCGTGACGGCGCCCCACCTGGATGGCACCAGTGGTACGCCGCTTTTTGACGGGATCTTGACGCTCTCGTCAGCGGGTCTGCCACAGGTGTGCGCAGAAACGTCCGGGAGCCCGCTCCGCCCGGATCTGGTCTTTCTCCTCTAACGGCCCCGGTGGCGGTGTGGTTCGGTAGTCACGAGCAACAAAACCTTCTCGAGTGGAGGTGCGAACGGAAGGTGCTCAGATGATGTACGTCATTCTCTTCGCGGTGTTCTTCGTCGCGTTGGCGGTGACGGTCGCCGTTGCCGGAGCCGTCACGAACGAGCGCCGGCTTCGGCGTCAGGACCAGGAGGACCGGACGCGCCGAGGAACCCGGACGCCTCTCGCGCGGCGCCACACCGGCGCTCGTCCAGTCTGACGACCCGGCATCCTCGAAAGGGCTCAGCGAGTTCTCATCACTCCTGACCGGTGGCTCGGGCGTGAGGCCAGGTTCATGCGTGGATCTGCGTCGCTGAGCGAACGGATTCCACGCAGGAGCGGTCCGTTACTTCCGGCCCGCTCTTGCCGTTCGCGGCTCACCGCCCTGGGTCCTCAGCCGCGAATTCCGCACGCCTCCGGTTCGTCGGCCCGTCGGCGTGGCGGATCAGTGCCAGTTGCCGATCCAACCGAGCGACAAGACCGCGAGCACGAGACCGACGCCGAGGCTCACCGCGGTCACCGTGGCTCGCGCAGCCCGGCCGGGAGGGCGCGGTGCGTCACCCCCGCGGTGCTTACGCCAGTCGGCGATCGCCAGCGCAGGTGTCTCCAGGATGTGACCGAGCACGTGCACCGTCATGACGGCAAACCACAGGATGAAGCTCGCCTTGTGTGCCTCGAGGAGCAGCGGCGTCCCGCGTCCGGTCACGAGCAGGCCGACACCGGTTGCCAACACCGCGCACGACGTCGCAACAACGACCGGGCCCGCGAGCCGCAACAGCAGCATCGGCGGTCCCTTGCTGGTGTACGAGGGGTCGTCGAGGTAGTAACGCGCGAAGCGGTACACAGTGCTACCCGTCTTCGCGAGCACGGGGGGCACCACCAACATCCCCACGAACACGTGCGCGGAGATCAACTGGTGGATGCGCAGGATCGTCACCCCCTCCACCGCGAGCAGGACGAGAAGCACCGCGCCGAGCGTCCCCGTGAGCCGCGCGTTGCCGTCGACGCCGGCGCTGCGATCGGCCACGGTGCCGGCCGCCTTGCCGTTGGTGACGCCCGAGGTCGTATCGCCGGGGGAGAGGCTCACGCCCTCCGTCATCGGCGCGTGTCGTCGACCAACTGGAGCGCCAGCGCCGGGCACAACGTCACGGCTCGCCGGGCGTCCTTGAGCAGCCGTTCGGGAATCGGTGCGTCGTCGATGATCGGAAAACCCCAGTCGTCGAGCTGGATTCGCTCGGGGAACAGCTCCGCGCAGACGCCGTGACCGTCGCAGGCGATCATGTCGACGCGGAGGCGCTTGGTCACCGCCACGATATTCCTCCGGGCGAAGAGTGCGGGACAGGGAGAACGGGCGCACGGTCCGTCGCGGTGCACATGCCGCGTTGATGACGCGTGATCTCGTCGGCAAACGTGTGGAGCGCGCTCTTCACGAACCGGATCGCACCATCGGGATGCCTGCACGCGCCTCGTCCCGCGATCATGCCGAACCAGCGGTGCAGCGCCGCCGTCGCGCCCGCAACATCCTGTCCGCGCGCGAGTGCATCCATCGCGGCCGACACGGACCCGAGACCGTTGACGCACGGGCCGCACTGCCCGGCGGTCTCAGCCGCGAGATATGCAGCCACGCGCGCCGCTTCCGCGACGCCGCAACGTGACGCGGGCAATGCTGCAACCACGCCGCAACCGAGCGCGGCGCCCACGGCGCTGAGGCTCCGGTTGTCGAGCGTGACGGACCCGAGCGCGGACGCCGGGACCCACGTGCCGAAATACCCGCCCACGAGCACCGCGGATACGTCGGCAGTCGTGCCGCCGGCCGCGACGAGCATCGACGGGATCGGCGTTCCCAACGCGGCTTCGTAGACACCGGGATTGACGACGGCACCGGAAACGGTGAACAGCGCCGAGCCCGGCTCTTCCGCGGCTCCGATCGAGCGGAACCACGCGTCGCCGTGCCGCACGACGAGTGCGAGGTGTGCGAGCGTCTCGACGTTCTGCACGAGCGTGGGTCTTCTGTGCACGCCGCGTTCGTACGGACGCGGTGGCACGCTCGTCGGCTTGGCCTCGCCTCCGTTGAGGAAGTGCACGAGCGCACTCTCCTCGCCCGCGAGGTAACGCGGCGGCACCGTCACCAGCCGTACCGGCACGTGGTCGACGCCCGCTTCCGCGCGAGCCTGCAGCGCGTGCGCAAGCACATCGAGCACCTCTGTGCGCCCGCGTTCGGTTGCGATGACTGCGTCGCGGGCACCCACGGCCGCGGCGGCGACGGCGAGGCCGTCGAGCACGAGGTGCGGCGCCTGTGTGAGCAGTGTCGCGTCCTTCGCGCTTGCCGGTTCACCTTCGCACGCGTTCGCCACGACGACGGTACGGCGGCCCGACGCGACCGCGCGCAGCTTCGTCGCGGTCGGGAACGACGCGCCGCCGCGGCCGCGTAATCCGGCCCGCTCGACGAGCGCGATCAGCGCCTCGGGCCGCAATCTCGGCACCGGCCCGTGTGCGTCGAGATGCTCGTCGAGCCTCGACGTGGGATTGGCGAGCAACCGCGGCAGCCCCGCCGGGGGAGTGGCGCGCCGCTGGCGGCCCTGTGCGGCCTCCACGATGGTCATCCGGACCCTCCGGAGTCGTCGCTCGAGGGAGCGGGGGCGAACTGGTTGGGCGAGTTCGTGGAATTGGAATTCGCCGAGGTGGTGCCGGCCGTCTTCTGGGCCACCTTGGCGAGAACGCTCGCCGGCGTGCCCGATCGACGGGCCCAGCCGTTGCGTAGCGGACCCGCCTTCATCCAACCCAACAGCGCGAGCGGCAGCACGAAGGTCGCCGCGAGCGCGACGAGTCGCACGCCCGTCGCGCGTTCCCAACCGACTGACAAGCGCCACCAGACCGCGCTGACGACAACCGCCAGACAGGCGGCGTACACGATGAGGGCCCAGGCTTGGCGTGTGTCGCTGCCGGTGCCGAGCCCGTGCAACATCGCGACCGCCCACGACCCGTACGCGAACCAGTGGACGAAGCGCCAGATGCGGAACCCGACACGGTGCCGCAGCCAACTCGTGATGGCGATCGCGAGCAGGAGGTCGACGCCGAGTGCGCCGAGGCCGAGCCACACCGGCCGGTACGGAGACGACAGCGGGACGACCGCGGCGAGAAAGCCGATCGGTGCGAACGAGTCGACGACCACGGTCACTACGTGGAGCGCGATCAGTGCGAGCACGACGAGTGTCACGTCGCGATGGAGGTGTTCGATGACGAACCGTGGCCACCGCGGCACCGACCACCGCACACTCGTGACGATTCCCAACACGACGCTGACGGTCAGCAGCACGAGCGCGGCGATGCCGGTACCGCGGGCGAGGTACCACATCGGCGAGCCGGAGGTCAGCGCGAGCACGCTCATGTGGATTCGCACTCGAAGTCGGGCGAGGGCCATCCCGCGGTGCGAACGATGTCGCCGTCGGCGCACACGAGGCGGGCGGGCATGCCATGCTCGGCGAGCCACTGCGGTGCCTCCGCGCCCATGACGAGCGCGGCCGTGCTGGCGGTGTTCGCGTCGACGCATGTGGCTGCGGCGACAGTGACGGTGCGGTACGGCCCGCCGACACATTGACCGGTGGCCGGATCGACGAGGTGGTTGCACTCGTCGCCACCGCGGACCCAGCGGCGGACGGTGGTGGTCGACGTCGCGAGGCCGCCGCTCGTGATCCTGACCGTCTCGCCCGGCGCGCCGGGACCGGCCGCGTGATTCTCGGTGACCCGGACCGGCCAGCCTTCGGCACGCGGCGGGCCCGCGATCGCGACGTCGCCGCCGAGCGCGACGAGCACGGGGCGACCGAGCACACCCGCGATCCGCTGCGCGGCGCGATCGGCGGCCAGTGCCTTCGCAGTCGCGCCGAGGTCGAGCTCGACTCCGGCGGGCACCCGCAACGTACCGGCACGCCGATCGAGCTCCACGACCTGCCAGCCGGGAACGCGGGCCGTCGTCACCATGATCGCGGGTCCGCTCATGTCCATTGCGTCGAAATCACGGTCGTAGCCCACGACCTTCACCGCGGTCCCGACGGTCGGGTCGACGCGGCCGCCTGTCAGGCGAGCGGCGCGCAGCGCGACGTCGACGGCTTGCGCGAACACCGGGCCGATCTCCACGCGACGCCCGGCCGCGCGATTGACCCAAGTGATCTCCGAGTCGTCACGGAACCGGCTGCACGCACGATCGATCGCCGCGAGCTCGGCGACGAGCAGATCCTCCGCCTCGCGGACCTCCGGACCGTCGACTACGACCCGCGCCGTCGTGCCGAGTGCGCGCAGCTGCGCCGCGGTGGTGCTCATGATCCGCCGGAGTGCGCGACCGGCGCCTGGTTGCTCGAGTACGGCGCCTGATCGGGCCCCTGGAGTCCGGATCCGCTCGACTGGCCGCCGCCCTGTTGTGTCTGACCGGAGCCTGCCGTCGCCGCGCCATTCGTCGTGATCGCGGACGACTTCGCCCGCGGCAGTGTCATCGCGGTGAAGAACCCCACCAACCCGGCCGCGCCCGCCGCGATCCACTTCGTGGTGGACCGCACTTGGCGGATACCGGCGTCTCGGGCGGCAGGCGTGGATCGTCGCATTTCGCTTCTCCGGTCGGGGTGTCGACGGCCCGGCATGACACCGACGTGTCCTCAGGGTGAAGCCGCCACCTGAAAACGACCTGGGAACAGGGTCAAGAAATAGGAAAAGCCTCCGGTTCGCATTTCAGCGGCCTCTTAGGTCGTCCTTGGTTGGCGCTCAGGTGGCATCTGCAGACTCGTCTCGTCGCGGGCGCGTCCTACGGCCCGAACCGGCTCTCGGCGGATGGGAACGCAACGAATGACCGACACACCGGACCTTCACCAGACAGACCTTCAAAGGTCAGACGCTTCCGACGCCGGCGCGTTGTTGGAGGACGCGCTGTTCCAGGTGAAACGGGTCATCGTCGGCCAGGACCGCATGGTCGAGCGGGCGATGGTCTGTCTGCTCGCCCGCGGTCACTGCCTCATCGAGGGGGTGCCCGGCCTGGCGAAGACGCTTGCGGTCTCGACCCTCGCTCGCGTCATGGGTGTGCGCTTCACACGCATGCAATTCACGCCCGATCTCGTGCCCGCGGACATCATCGGCACGCGCATCTGGCGCCCGTCGCGCGAGGAGTTCGAGATCGAGTGGGGGCCGGTCTTCACGAACATCCTCCTGGCCGACGAGATCAACCGCGCGCCCGCGAAGGTGCAGTCGGCGCTGCTCGAGGTAATGGCCGAACAGCAGGTGTCGATCGGTGGTCGCACCCGCGCCGTTCCCGAACCGTTCCTCGTCCTCGCGACACAGAACCCGATCGAGGCAGAGGGTGTGTACGCGCTCCCCGAAGCGCAGCGTGACCGCTTCCTGATGCACATCGTCGTGCACCACCCGTCGTACGCGGAGGAGATCGAGATCGCGCGACGCATGAGTGCGGGCCAGCCCGAGCCCCAGCAGGTGCTGACGCCCGAACAGCTGTCGCTGCTGCAGGACGAGGCTGCCACCGCGTTCGTGCACCACGCCGTGCAGGACTACGCGGTCCGGATCGTCATGGCGACCCGTAGCCCGGCCGAGTGGGGCCTGCACGATCTCGCGCCCCATGTCGATCTCGGCGCGAGCCCTCGCGCGACACTGGGTCTCATCGCCGCGGCTCGGGGCTACGCGCTCCTCCACGGTCGCCGCTTCGTCGTGCCGAGAGACGTGTTCGAAGTCGCGCCCGAGGTCTTGCGTCATCGCCTGCTCCTCACCTACGACGCGCTGGCGGACGGCGTACGCGTCGACGACGTCGTCACGCGCGTGCTCGCCACCGTGGCTCCGCCGCGGGTGGCGCCGCATCAGGACGACTCGACCGCACCCGTCTGGGCCAACCAGACGGCCGGCGCAGCCTTCGAGGCATCGGCGTGAGCACCCGGGAACCTTCGGAACGTGAATC
>JAMXLJ010000053.1 GCA_024281095.1 Acidimicrobiia bacterium
ACGTGCCGCACGGCTGGGAGGCCCATGTGCTCCACGAGGAGACCACGGGGACGCTGCTCTGCGGTGATCTCTTCACCCAGCTCGGCGACCGTCCGGCGCTCGTGAGCGACGACATCGTCGGGCCCGCCATGGACGCCGAGGCGATCTTCCGCGCGACCAGCCTCGCTCCCGACACTGCAACCGTGATGCGGCGGCTCGGAGACCTTCGCCCGTCGACGCTGGCACTGATGCACGGTCCCTCGTTCCGCGGCGACGGCAGCAAGGCGCTCTACGACCTGGCCGCGGAATACGAGGCGCAGTACCTCAACGGCGAGCGCGCGGCATAGTGACCCGTTCCTGCGTGGATTCGCGCCGTTCAGCGACGCGAATCCACGCCTGAACGGCAGACGTCGTCACCGCGGCACCGCGACGACGGTGCCGGCGCGCTGACTCGTCACTGTGGCCGGTACGCGCAGCCGCTCGTCGTCGTAGATGCTTCCGATCCTCGTCCAGTCGCCGCTCACCGTTGCCGCCGCGGCCTCGTCGACGAGATCGTCAGCCGGTTCACCGAGTTCCATCACGCCCCAGGTGTCCCAGGGGAGCAACTCCATGTTGTTCAGCGCGGCGACGTCACGGACCACGTTGTTGCGTACGAACCACAGCCCCCAAAAGTCGAGGATGCCGAACCGCTCCGGATCGGCGCGGCCGGTGCGACACAGCTGCCACGCGTCGCCGGCGGTGACGAACGCGTCGCCGGGTACATCGGTCGGGTCGAACTGGAGCGCGAGCGCGTGCTGCTGGGCCTCGTCGAGTTGCGCGTCGACCCGTCGCCAACGGCCGCGTGCTGTGTCCCAGTACTCGACGACCCAGTGGTCGACGAAGCGGCCGGGCTCGAAATACGTCGCGAAGCCGCATCGGGCCCGGGCCGGGATCCCCGCCGCCCGCAACAGGGCGCAGCTGAACACGGAGAAATGGCGGCAGTTCCCGAACATGCGGCGGGCCGGCGGGCGGCGCACCGACAACGGGCTCGGGTCGAGATCGAGCATGCGCTGCGTCATTTCAGCGGCGCGGCGTATCTCCACCTCGTCCGCGCGCCCGGGGGCCACGGAGACTTCGTACAGGCCGGCCCAGAACTCGTGCACGATCAGACCCTGCACCACCGAGCAACGTTCCACGGGGTCCTCGGGAAGCCCTGCCGCCGCGGCGCAGTCCCGCGGAAGGGCGGTCATGGGGCCGGGCGTGGAGTAATAGCGCGTCTGGTCGGCATCCATCCGTTCGTCTCCTCTCCCACGTGGTCGCAGCATCGCGCCCGACGGCCCGATGAACCAGTGATCACCGCGCCGCGGGCGCCGTTCCCCGCAGTGGTGCCAGCAACGCGGTGAGTTCGCTCGGTCTCGTGATGGGCGGCAGATCGGCGCGCGCGAGCCATGACGGCGCGGGCGGGTGCTCGCTGCGCGCCCAATCGGGATGGTCCGGCCAGGCCCGGCGCGTCATGCGCTGCGCCGGTTCGGTGACGCCGGCGCGCGCACACGCGGCTGCGTACTGCGCGCTGGTACGCCGGGCACCGTCGCGATCCCAATAGTCCTCTTCCGAGGCCCACAATCCGTCTCCCGCATACCGCAGCACCGACAGCCCGGGGAAGTCGAAGTACGGCGGTCCCTCGGAATCGGGATTGTCACGCCGGTTCTGACAATGGAAGACGACGACGTCGGCTTCGATGACGTGCCAGTCGTACACGGTGTAGATCTCGGGCACGCCCTTCATCACCGCGTTGATCCACACGTCGACCTCGGACCGGCCGCGCAGCGGGCCCCAGAAGTAGTCGTGGTACGAGACGTTCGGCACGAACAGCTGCGTCCATGCCGACCAGTCCTCCTCGACGTTGCCGACGCGCCACCAGTGCGCGAACGCTTCCTGCACTTCGTGACGATCGGGCCCGCTCATCGCCGCATCGTACGGCGACGTCGCGCGTCAACGCCGCCGCGACACCGCGACGAGCACGGCAGGCTTCGCGCCGTGGTTGTGGACCGCACGCAGATCCAGGCCGCCGAGCCAGAGGATGTCGCCCTCGGTGAAGCGGCGCCGTCCACCCCGCACGCACTCGAGCTCGATCTCGCCGCGGTGGACGACGACGAGCGAGTCACGCCACTCGCGCTCCTCGTACCACCTCGTCGTCCCGGGCTCGACCGTGATCACACTCCGCCGGAACGGCGGCGTCAGTGTGCCGGCCACGAACGCGAGTGGACCCTCGTCGCTCGTTCCACGGTTCCGAGCGCGCCGCCGGCCCATCGGTGTCCAGACCGCCGGCCGCCGGAAAACTCATCGGCGCGCCGCCGCCACGCCGGCGGGCCGGCCGGCATTTCGGCGGAGCGAAGCCGGAATCGGTCCAAGTGCCCGCGACCCGTGGGAGCCGATGGGACAATCGCGCGATGACCGTCGACAGACGCAGCGGTGCGCGGCACGCCCGGCTGAAGGAAGCGGCCGTGGCGCTCCTCGTCGGCGCCGTCGTAGCCGCCGGCGCAGCGGTCGCGGTTCGGTACATCCAGCACCGAAACGAGGACAAGAAGGTCTCGTCGACCTTGCACAAGGTCAAGGCCGACGCCGTTGCGATCCGCGGCGCGCAGTGGGACCGGGTGCGCTCTGCGAGCTTGCTCGGCGGGCCCGGCGGGATCGTCGACACGTTCAAGGACGTCGGCCGGCCCAACCACATCACGTACGAAGGCGACCGCATCACGGTAGAAGTCCGCACCGGCGTCGACGGCAGTCGAGGGTGCATCACGGCGCGACTCGGTCGCGACTCGGCAACCTTCGCGACGACGCGATGCACGCCGGCACGCGACTGACGGCCCGAGATACCTGAACCGGCGTTCAGCGAGCCGACAGTCACTGTGGTGCCGGCCGCGGCGACCCCCCTCCGACCCTCGCGACCTGCACCGCAGCGAACCCGATGAGGCGACTGGCACGACCTCCCATCCCGGGACACGACGGTCACTCGCAGTTGCGGTCCTCACGCAGTCCGCAAAGTTCGCCGCGATTCCCGAACTTCGTGTGGGCGACCGGGGCTGCGCTGGGTAACGTGTTCGTTCCATGGTGCGCAGCGGAAACTCACTGCCGGGCGATCGCCCGATCGAGCGGGCGCGGACCACGTTCGACCAGGGCGTGCGCGCGGTGAAGACATGGTGGCGGGCCCGCGAGACGCCGAAGCAGCCGGCGTCGACCGTGCCTCTCGCCACGGATGCTCATGTGCCGAGCGCGAGCAGTCTCTCGAACGGCACCGGTGACGCGGTCGTCGCTCAAGTTTCGGCAGAGCTCGAACGGTTCCGGCGCGACGTCGACGGGCACGACATCGAGCTGTTGCATGCGCTCGAGCGACTCGCCGGGTCGTACGAGCGTGTCGTGGTGCAGCTCGAGAGCGACCGGCGCGAGCGGCGGATGCTGGCGGAGGCGGTGCTCCGCCTCGAACGACGGCTCTCGGCCGCGGAGCTCTCCACGGGTGAGCGCGTCACGGGCGGATGGGTCGGCCCCGAGACCGAACCGCTTCCTCCCGACGAGCCGGCCGACGAGATGCTCCAGAGCAGCGCCCCTGAACGCGAGGAAGAGCTCGACCGCATCAACGAGCTGTTCGGCCATCCCGTCTCCGAGAGAAGCTGAGTCAGCTCGCGGCTTCTACGGCGGGCTGCGCGCCCCAGCGGGTGTGGAGCCGCGTGCCCATTTCGTCTCCGGGAAGTGCACGCGCGTAGAGATATCCCTGCGCCAGATGGCAGCCGAGCTCGAGCAGCGTGCGCGCCTGTTCCGGACGCTCCACTCCTTCGGCGATGGCCGTGAGCCCCATCGCACCTGCGAGGCCGATGACGGCCTGCACGATGCTCGTGTCGCTCGGATCACGCCCGAGGCCGGCGACGAACGACTGGTCGATCTTCAGCACGTCGACCGGCAAGCGGCGGACGTGGCTCAGCGACGAATACCCCGTGCCGAAGTCGTCGACCGCCAGCTTCACACCCAGTCGCCTCAGCGCATGCAGGCTCGCGGTGGCCGGCCGGGCCGTGCCGCGCGTCGTGCGTTCCAGGATCGACCGTTCCGAGATCTCGAGACAGAGCGCTTCCGCCGGCGTCCCGTACTCGGCCAGCACCGTGCTCACCGCGGCAGGAAGGGTCGGATCGACGAGCTGGTTCGCCGAGAGATTGACCGCGAGCGTCAGGCAGAGGCCTTCGTGCTCCTCCGTCCACGCATGGTGCTGCCGGCAGGCTTCGCGCAGCACGAACGCGCCGATCTCGGGGTCGAGCCCGGCTTCCTCCGCGATGCTCAGGAAGTCGCCGGGATAGAGCAGTCCTTGTTCGGGATGCAGCCAGCGCACGAGCGCCTCGACGCCGCTCACCCGGCCGGTGCGCAGATCGACCACGGGTTGGTAGTGCACCTGGAGCTCGTCGTTGTCGAGGGCGAGCCGCAAACCTTCGGCGAGATTGCGTCGCTCGCTGACCCGTACCACCGTGCGCCGCAACTCGCCGCGACGCGCGGCCTTGATGAGATACATCGCGCCGTCCGCCTCGGCCAGCAACGACTCGCTGCTCGACGCCGCGTCGGAACGGGCGAATCCGACGCTGGCGAAGACCTGGCTCGGTCCGGCTCCGAGCACGACCGGTTGGCTCACGACCGCTTCGAGCCGTCGGGCCACCGTCTGGGCCTCGTCGGCGTGGGAGATGCCTTCGATGACGACGACGAACTCGTCGCCACCGAGACGGGCGACGGTGTCGGCCGAACGCGTGAGGGAGCGCAGTCGCTCTGCCACTTCCGTGAGCAGGCGGTCGCCGGCTTCGTGACCGAGCAGGTCGTTGACGGGCTTGAAGCGGTCGAGATCGATGAAGAACACCGTGACCGGATCCTCGGACGAGCGCATGAGCGCGTCGTCGATCCGTTCGAGGAGCAGCGACCGGTTCGCCAGCCCGGTGAGCGCGTCGTGGGTCGCGAGATGTTGCAGCGACGCCTGAGCCTCGCGCAGCGCGGTGACGTCGAACGCGCTCACCACGAGCCCCGCGACCACAGGGTCGTCCAGCAGGTTCACGACGTGGAACTCGAGCGGGACATCGCGTTCGCCGTCGCGGTGTCGCAGCGTCGCGTCGACATTGCACGTACCTGCGGCGAAGTTGGCCTCCATCAACGTGCGGTGCAGACGCCGGCGATGCGCGGGGATCGCCCATTCGCTGAGCCGCGTGCCGATGATGCGTTCAGGATCGTGTCCGAGGATCCGCGCGAACGCGCCGCTCACGCTCGAGACCACACCGTCCGCGTCCAGGAGCATGGTGACGACGGGGGAGTGGTGCACGAGCGCGCGAAAGCGCTCGTCGTTGTCGGTCGCGACCTCGAACTTGCGCCGCTGGGTCTGGTCACGGGCGGTGACGACGATGCCCTCGATCCCCTCGACACCGACGAGCGGCGCGCCGACCACCTGCAGATAGCGCCATTCGCCCGCCGACGTGGCGATCCGGACGTCGATGGGGTCGCCGACCGCCTTGTCCTGTACCGACTCCAACGACACGAGCACCATCGCGAGGTCGTCGGGGTGGACGAGGTCGAGCACCGAGCGACCCGCCCACGCGTCGACCTCCCAACCGAGCAGGCGCGACGCGGCGCTGGTCGAGAACACGAGGTTCCCGCCCGAATCGATCACGAACACCGCGTCGGGCAGCGCTTCGAGGATCGCCCATGCCTGGCTCGCGTTCAGCTTCATCGCGAACGGCCGGAGTTCGTCCTCGCAGCACCCTGTGTCTTGCCGCGGCCCCGTCAACGTGGGCGCGACCGGTCGCCGGTGATCACATGGAACACATCGGCCGTCCCGGCGCCCGCTTGACCGTCAAAATGCGGTCAGACGGATGGGCAACTGCCCGGCGGCGCCGTGACCAAACGTCCGAATCGCGGTTCACAGTGGCTCGATTTGGCCCGGGGCCGCATGGGAACGGGTCGTCGACCGCGACACTCGGCTCCGTGACCGCCCGCATCGTTGTGCCCCCGGTCGCCCGCGAGGTCGTGATCCTTCGCTGGCCCGAAGAGGCGGCCGAGGTGGAACAGCTCGGCCCCGAACCGGTGCCGCGCCTCCTGTTGGTCGAGCCCGGAACGCAACCCCCCGACATGTGGGATCCGCTGACGGACTGGGTGCGACTGCCCGCGGACGAGCGCGACATCGAGGCCCGCGTCCGCACGTTGCGGGCCCGAGCGCCACGCCGCGACGGGCTGCGGCTCGGCCCTTCGAGCTGCCTGCACCGCGGCGCCGAGCGCGTCGTCCTCCGTCCCGTGGAGGCCCGCATGATGGCCGCCTTCCTGGCCTGCGGCGACGGCATCGTCAGCCGGGCCGAGCTGGTCGAGTCGGTGTGGCCGGGCGCGAGGCGGGCGGGGCGGGTCGCTCCGTGCGTGCGCCGCCTTCGCCGCCGCGTCGCACGGCTCGGTGTTCGTATCCGGACGGTGCGCCGGGTGGGCTTCCGCCTCGAGATCCAGGCGTTGTCGCGCGCGAACACGCCGCAGCCCCAGCCGGCCCGGCACTAGGGTCCGCACACCGCGTTCGGCGCGACCGGCCGGCGCGGGCGCTTCGGGGGGCGTCACGAAGGTTCGGGCGGGACGATGATGCGCACCTTCGCGGCGTGTCGGCGCCGGGGTTCCACAGGCCGGCGCCGGGCCGGGGCGGTCAGCCGCGCCGGCGGTGCCGCGGTCGCAGTCGCGCTCGCACTGACCGCGGCGTCGTGCACGAGCGTGCGCGCCGATCCGGTGCGGACGGAACGGACTGAACCGGCGGCGCCGTCGGGACCATGCCCGTGGCGCGGCTCGACTCGCCCGGTGGCCGAACGCGTGCGCGCGGTCTTGGAGCGCATGACGCTCGCCGAGAAGATCTCGATGGTGCACGGCGCCGAAGCCGCGCCGGGGGACGCGTACCCGGCCACGTTGTCCGGCATCCCACGGCTGTGCATCCCGACGCTGCACCTCGCCGACGGCCCGGCCGGGCTCGGCGACCTCATGACCGGGGTCACGCAACTTCCGGCTCCGGTTGCCCTGGCCGCGACGTGGGACGAGGACCTCTCGCGCAGTTATGGCGCGACCATCGGTTCCGAAGCGCGGGCGAAGGGCGTCGGGATCGTCCTCGGCCCGATGGTCAACATCGTGCGGGATCCGCGTTGGGGTCGGGCGTACGAGTCATTGGGGGAAGACCCGCACCTCACCGCGCGGATCGGCGCGGCCGACGTAACCGGAATCCAGTCAGCCGGCGTGATCGCCGAGGTGAAGCACTTCGCGGCGTACAACCAGGAGACGTACAGGAACACTTCGGCCAACGTCGTTGTGGACGAGCGCACTTTGCGGGAGATCTACCTCCCCGCGTTCGAGGCCGCTGTGCGCGATGCACACGCCGGGTCGGTGATGTGCGCGTACAGCACGGTCGACGGTGCGCCGGCCTGCGCGAACGACTACCTCCTCACCGACATCCTGAAGCGCGAGTGGCAGTTCGACGGCTTCGTGGCATCAGACTGGTTCGCCGACGTTCCGGAGGTCGAGGCGGCCCAGACCGGTCTCGACGTGCAGATGCCCGACGACTGCCGGTTCGGACAGCA
Organism: Acidimicrobiia bacterium; assembly: GCA_024281095.1. Taxonomy (GTDB): domain Bacteria; phylum Actinomycetota; class Acidimicrobiia; order IMCC26256; family JAMXLJ01; genus JAMXLJ01. The sequence continues at coordinate 7,569 of JAMXLJ010000053.1, forward strand.
GCTGACCGACGCAATCGCCACCGGCCGGATGTCGCTCCTGCGACTCGACGACATGGTCGGTCGGATACTGACCACGATGTTTCGCGCCGGCCTCGTCGACCGCCCTCCGAGCGGACGGATCACCGCCGCGGTGGCGACGCCCGGCGCGGCCGGCGTCGGGCGGGCCGTCGCCGCCGAGGGATCGGTGCTGCTTCGAAACGCAGGCGTGCTTCCGCTCGAGGCGACCACGGTGCACTCGATCGCGGTCATCGGCACTGGTTCCCTGCAGCCGATCAGTGCAGGAGACGGCAGCGCGCACGTCGTCGCGTCACAGGTGCGGACGCCGCTCGATGCCATCACTGCACGCGCCGGCACCGCGATGCGGGTCGTGTCCGACGCCGGCACGGTGCCCGCGCGCGCGGCGCTCGTCGCGGCATCCGTTGACGTGCCGATCGTCTTCGCCGGCCGGGGCGACGGCGAGTACCACGACCACACGACGCTCGATCTCGCGCCCGCCGACACCGCCCTGATCGAGGCCGTCGCGGCCGCGAACCCGCGCACGGTCGTGGTGTTGGCGACAGGGAGCTCGGTCGTCATGCCGTGGCTCACACGCGTCGCCGGCGTGCTCGAGTCGTGGTATCCGGGCCAGGACGGCGCCGCGGCAATCGCCGCGCTCTTGTTCGGCGACGTGAACCCGTCGGGCAAGCTGCCGGTGACCTTCCCACGCTCCCTCGCCGACGTTCCTGCAGCGACTGCGGTGCAGTGGCCCGGTAGCGGCGTGATCCGCTATTCGGAAGGATTGCGCGTGGGATACCGCGCGTATGACGCGCGCGGCATCGCGCCGGCGTTCCCATTCGGCTTCGGCCTGTCGTACACCGAGTTCGCGTTCGGCCCGCTGCAGATCCGCCAAGCGACGAGCACGCGCGCGATCGTCGACGTGTCCGTGCGCAACACCGGCGCGCGTGCAGGCTCCGACGTCGTTCAGCTCTACGTCGGCGACCCGCCTACGACCGGCGAGCCCCCACACCGGCTCGGCGCGTTCAGCCGCGTGAGCCTGGAGCCGGGGCAAAGCAAGCGGGTCGAGTTGAATCTCGACATTCGGGCGTTGTCCCACTGGGACGCGACGCGGCGCGCGTGGGTCGCGTCGCGTGGCCGGTACGACATTCTCGTCGGCGATTCGAGCGCCGAACTCCCGAGCCGCGACACGTTGGACCTCCGACGCGACATCGTGACCGCGCCGGCGCCGCCGCCCCTCCCCGCGCCGGCCGGGCCGGCGACACCGTCCGGTCGCTGCGAGACGAGGGCCGGGTCGGTCAAGAGCGTCGGCGACGAGAGCACACCGGTCCGACCGTGATGTCCGGTCGCGCTCGCTGCTTTCGTCGTGGACTCTGGAAAGACACTGACGGACGGACGTGCCGGGCGCGATTGCCTCATGCGTAGCGCGATCGGTTGTGTCACGCGCGGTACACCTCGACCTCGGTTGCCTTGAGTGACAGCCACACTCGTTCGCCTTCGTGCAGCGCGAGGTCGTGCACCGACGCGCGCGTGACCTCGGCGACGATCGGAAACGGGTCGATCACGCGCACGCGGGCCCGATTGCCGATCAGCTCGACGCTGTGGATGCGCCCCTGCCACACGTTGCGCGGCGTTCCCGCGGGTGTGTCGCGGTGCAAGGCAACGGCGCGGGGCGGCACGACGACGAAGACCTCGCCGGCCTCCGTCGAAGCGACGTTCAAAACCGCCGCGTCACCCTCGAGCTCCACATGGGTGCCACTGGCGCGGCCACGGTAGAAGTTCGTGCCCGCGAGCCGGGCCACGTAGTCGGACCTCGGCCGCGAGGTCAGCTCGAGGGCGGTTCCCGACTGCACGACACGTCCGTGCTCGATCACGACGAGACGGTCGGCGAGGGTCATCGCCTCGACGGGATCGTGCGTGACGATGACCCGTACACCCGGAAAGGAGGCGAGGTGGCTGCGCAGCTCGTGGCGCATCTCGGCTCCCGCCGACACGTCGAGCGCGGCCAGCGGCTCGTCGAGCAGCAAGAGCGCGGGCTTCGTGGTGAGGGCCCGGGCGAGCGCGACCTTCTGCGCCTCACCTCCGGACAGCTGCGCGGGCGATACCGACACCTTTGCCGCGAGCCCCAGCCGGGCGAGCCACGCGGCCGCTTCCTTGCGCGCCGCACCTCGGCGTGCACCGCGCGCCCGGAGACCGAACGCAACGTTGTCGAGCGCGCTGAGGTGTGGGAACAGGCGGTACGACTGGAACACGACGCCGACCGAGCGCTCCTCGGGTGGGACGAACACGCCTGCTGCCGGGTCGTCGAGGACGCGACCGTGGAGGTCGACCCGGCCCGACCGCAACGGTGTGAGCCCGGCAAGCGCGCGCAGCAACGTGGTCTTTCCCGAGCCGTTCGGACCGAGCACCGCCACCGATTCACCTTCGGTTGCGGAAAGGGCCACGTCGAGCGTGAACGAACCGCGGCCGGCGACGACGTCGGCCGTCAGTGCCACAGCGCTCCGACCCATCGGTCGCGCAGCGCGACGAGAACGACAACCGAGATCGCGAGCAGTACGAGACTGAGAACGATCGCCGCGTCCGGGTCGCCGCTCTCCAGGCGCACGTACACGAACAACGGAAGGGTCTGCGTACGGCCCGGGAGATTGCCGGCGAACGTGATCGTGGCCCCGAACTCGCCGAGGGCACGGGCCCAGCACAACACGGCTCCGGTGACGAGCGCAGGCCGCGCCAGGGGCAACGTCACCTGCCGGAACACCCGGAAGCGCCCCGCGCCAAGGGTGCGGGCGGCCTCTTCCAGGCCGAGGTCCCCGCTCCGGAACCCCGCCTCGACCGCGAGCACGAGAAAAGGCATCGCGACGAAGGCCTCGGCCGCGACCGCACCGGCGGTCGAGTACGGCAGGTGCACGCCCAACGTGTCGAGCTGCCGCCCCGCGAGGCCCGCCCGACCCAGGCCGTAGAGCAACGCGATGCCCCCCACCACGGGCGGCAACACCATGGGAAGGGTCGTGAGCGCGCGCACGAG
>JAMXLJ010000054.1 GCA_024281095.1 Acidimicrobiia bacterium
CTCCCAACGAATCGACGACCGCAGCTGCCGGCGGGTCATCCCCACCGCGCGCAGCAAGCCGATCTCGTGCGTGCGCTCGATCACCGCGAGCCCCAGTGTGTTGGCGATGCCGAACACCGCGATGACGATCGCGAACATCAGCAGCGCGTACACGAGGTTGAGGAACTGGTTCACCTGGTCGCCCTGCGAGTGCTTGTACTGGTTGCGGTCCTGGAGCTTCCCGGCGGGGAACTGCTGCATCACCTTGTCCAGCGAGGCACGGACTTGCGGGTTCGGTCCCGTCGCCGTCTTGAGATAGATCTGGAAGTCGAACTGGTCGGGGAAATTGATGACGTAGGTGTCGAGGCTGATCGTGTACGCAGGCACCTGGGTCTGCTTGTAGATCGCTTGTAACGTGAGCGTCTTCTTGCCGGTCTGCGCGAACACGACGGGGATCTGGCTTCCGACCTTCCACCCATTGCTGCTCGCAGTGCTGTCGCGCACCGCGATGCCGCCGGTTCCGAGGTTCTGGATCGCTCCCTTGTCGACCTGCAGGTCGAACAAGGAGTTGACCTGTTGCGGGTCGACGGCCATCAACTGCTTCGTCGAGCCGTTCTCCTGGAACTCGCCCGAGCGCACGCCCGAGACCGACGTGACGCCGGACACGCCCTTGAGTTGATTCTCCAGAGAGATCGGAAGGGTTCCCTGGTCGAAGCCGCCGCCGGTGACGACGTAGTCGGCCTTCATCGACTGGTCGATGGCGTGGTTCACCGACGAGCGGATCGATGCGCCGAAGACCGTGATGAACACCACGAGTGCGACGCCGATCATCAGCGCCGCGGCCGTCGCGGAGGTGCGCTTCGGGTTGCGCATCGCGTTCTCACGCGCGATCTGCCCCGTGACGCCTCGCAAGGCCTTGATCGGCATCCCCAACACCGACGCAACAGGGGCCGCCACGACGGGCCCGAGGATGGCCACGCCGAGGAAGATGACGCCCGCGCCGATGCCGACCGACGCGATCTGCTTGCCGAAGAGCCCGGCGAGGAGCAGCGCGATACCGAGCGCGGTGACGACACCACCGGACAGGATGCGGATCGTCGAGGTGCTGGAGCGATCGATCGACACGTCGCGCAGGGCAGCTACCGGCGGGACGCGCGACGCCCTCAGCGCAGGCGCAAGCGACGCGACCGTGGTCACCACGATGCCGGTCACGAAGGCCCAGATCACCGCGCTCACCGGAATCACCAGATTCGCGGCGGGGATGTCGATGCCGAGCGCCTTCAGCAGTCCCTTCAGGGCTCCGGCAAGCCCGATGCCGCCTACGAAGCCGACGATGGACGCGACGATGCCGACGAGCACCGCTTCGGACACGACCGCGCCGAGCACCTGACGACGCGCCGCACCGATGGCACGCAGCAACGCCATCTCGCGCGTGCGCTGCGCCACGATGATCGAGAACGTGTTGAAGATGATGAACGACCCGACGACGAGCGCGACCACGCCGAAGATCAACAGGAACGTGCTGAAGAACGACAGGCCCTGCTTGATGTTGCTCTGACTCTCGGCGGTGATCTCCTTACCGGTGAGCACTTCGACGCCCTGCACACCGTCGCGCTGGAGCGCGGCGCGGATGTTGCGCGTGACCTGCGTCTGCGACACGCCGGAAGCGGCCTTCACCTCGATCGAGTCGAAGTGGTCCGGCTCGCCGAGCACCGCCGCCGCGGTGTCGGGCGTGAAGGCCACAACGCTGGCACCGAGCAGGCTGTTCGCGTTCCCGAACTTCACGATGCCCACGAGGTGGTAGCTGCTGCGACCCGCCTTCGTGACCACGGGAACCTGGGCGCCGACCTTGTAGCCCGCCTTGTCCGCGCTCGTCGCGTCGATGACGATCTCGTTCGGCGCCTGCGGCCCCCGGCCCGTGCTGATGTGGAACGTGCTCAGGTCACGATCGGGGATCCACGCGAAGCCGAGCGTGGGCGCGCCGCGGCCGGGGTTGCCCAGCGCTTTGTTGTGCGAGTCGATGATCTGAGCGAAGCCCTGCACCTGACCGTCGGCCTTCGCCACGCCGGGCGCCGTCTTCACGAGGTCGAGCACGGAAGCGTCGACCCGCCCGCGCTGCGAGCGGAAACCGGAGCCGAACGCAGCCTTCTCGCGCACGACCGCGTCGGTGTGGGAGTAGATGGTGCTGAAGAGATTGTCGAACGTGTGACCGATCGTCGACGTGAGCACCAGGGTGCCGGAGACGAACGCCACACCGAGCATCACGGCGACACCCGTGAGCAGGAACCGGACCTTGTGGGCGAGGACCCCCTTGTACGTGACCTTCCACATGGCGGACTACTCCCCGAAGCTCTTCATGCGGTCGAGGATGCCCTCCGGCGTGGGCCCGTTCATCTCGTCGACGATCCGGCCGTCGTTCAGGAAGACGGCTCGGTTCGCGTAGCCCGCGGCGACGGGATCGTGGGTGACCATGATGATGGTCTGTCCGAACTGACGCACCGCGTCGCGCATGAAGTTCAGGATCTCCGCGCCCGCGCGCGAGTCGAGGTTCCCGGTCGGTTCGTCGGCGAAGATCACGTGCGGACGGCTCACGAGTGCGCGCGCGACGGCGACGCGCTGCTGCTGACCGCCTGAAAGCTCCGTCGGGCGGTGGTGGAGACGGTCGCGCAGCCGCACCGTGTCGACGACGGTGTCGAGCCACTGCTGATCCGGCTTCTGGCCCGCGAGCGCGACCGGCAGCGTGATGTTCTCGAGCGCGGTCAGTGTCGGGATCAGGTTGTAGGCCTGGAACACGAACCCGATGCGCTCGCGCCGAACCAGCGTCAACTGCTTCTCCGACAACGAGCTGATCTCCACGTCGCCGAGGAAGATCCGCCCGCGCGTGAGCGTGTCGAGACCGGCGAGGCAGTGCAGCAGCGTCGACTTTCCCGAGCCCGACGGACCCATGATTGCGCTGAAGGCGCCCTCGGCGAACTCCACGTTGATTCCGTTCAGCGCGCGCACTGCGGTGTCGTCCGCCTCGTTCCCATAGATCTTGTAGGCGTCGATGGCGCGGGCCGCGACACCGGTCGCGGTCGAGGACTGCACAGTCGAGGTCACGTCGCCTCCTTGGGGGGTAGCGGCAGCGTGCTTGGGGGCGTTCCGACGATAGGCGGTCTCGGGGGCCGGCTCACGCGCTACTCCGACGCACACGACCACACGACCACACGGCGGCGCGCACGGCGTCACCCTCGAGGGCGACGTCGTGTCGTTGCACCCGTGTCAATCGGCGCCGACGCCCTCCGGCTCGGGGCTCGCCGGGTCGGGCGCGCTCGGCGCGCCGGACGCCTCGGACGTGTACGGCCCGTCGGCGTGCTCGCCCGCGCGGCCGGCGAGCACGAACCACGCGACCGCCACGATGAAGATGCCGAGGGTCACCCAGGCGTTGATCCGCAGCCCGGCAACGTGGTGCGCGGGGTCGATTCGCATGTTCTCGAACCAGAAGCGGCCGAACGTGTACAGCGCGATGTAGAGCGCAGCGACCTGCCCGCGCTGGAACCGGATGTGGCGTGTGGCCCACATGAGAAAGCCGAAAATGGCGAGGCAGTAGAGCGACTCGTAGAGAAAGGTCGGATGAAATGTCGCGTACTGGAGATATCCGGCCGGCCGCTTCGCCGGGTCGATCTCGAGTGCCCACGGGAGCTTGCTCGGCGTGCCGAAGAGCTCCTGGTTGAAATAGTTCCCCCAGCGGCCGATCGCCTGCGCGAGCACGATGCCCGGCGCCAGCGCGTCCATGATCCCGAGGGTGTCGTAGTGGTGGCGCCTCGTGAGGATCACGACCGCGATGATCCCGCCGCCGAGCACGCCCCAGATGCTGAGGCCGCCGTCCCAGATCTTCAGCGCTTTGACCCAGTCGTGCGTATAGAGCTGATAGTCGGTCATCAGGTGATACGCCCGGGCACCGACGACACCGCCGATGATGACGCCGACCGCGATCTCGGCGATGTCCTTGGGCTCGTGGCCGGCGCGCGCCCACTGGATCTCGGCAACGCGCGTCGCCGCGAGCACGCCGATGGCCAGCATGAGGCCGTAGACGTGCAGCGGGATCGGCCCGACGTAGTACACGCCCCTGGCCGGGCTCGGGATGTACGCCAAGTACGGCGCGATGGACGCCAGCACGACGCCCACTGTAGGCGGCCTCTGTCGGCGTCCGAATGGCGCGGCCCGGTCAAGCGCGCGCCGTTCACCTGCCGATAACCCGAGGGGCGCGACACCGAGGAGACCAACGTCGATGGATCGCACGAGGCCCGTCGAGCGGGCCGCCGCGCCGGGTGTGCTCTTGGTGACGCTCGCCGTTGTCCTGCTCGGAGCGGCGTGTGCGACACCGGTGTCGTCGCCGCCACCGCCGGGCGCGCCCGCGGCGATGGTCCAGAACGGTTCGCTCGGCGCGTGTCCGGTGTTCCCGCCTGACAACCCGTGGAACGAGGACATCTCCACCGTGCCGGTGGCCGCGGGCTCGGCGTCCTACGTCGCGAGCATCGGCGCAACCGGGCATCTCCATCCCGACTTCGGCGGTGGCGGCGCGTACGGCATCCCCTACGTCACGGTCGCGGCGCAACCGTCCGTACCCGTCAACTTCACCGCGTACGGCGACGAGAGCGACCCCGGGCCGTATCCGGTTCCGCTGTCCGCGCCGGTCGAAGGCGGCGCGACGAGCACCGGCGACCGTCATGTGCTCGCGGTCGACACCGACCACTGCGTGCTGTACGAGATGTACAACGCCTTCCCGCGAGCGGGTCACTGGGATGCCGACGCGGGCGCAGTGTTCGACCTCCGGTCCAACCGGCTTCGGCCCGACTCCTGGACATCGGCGGACGCGGCGGGGCTTCCGATCCTTCCCGGTCTCGTGCGGTACGACGAGGTGGCGAGCGGCGCGATCCGGCACGCCCTTCGCTTCACCGTCGCGCGAACACAACGCGGGTTCATCCATCCCGCGACGCACTTCGCGTCCTCGTCGACCGATCCGGGCCTTCCGCCGATGGGCCTACGCCTCCGGCTCAAGGCGAACTTCGACACGTCGGCGTTCCACGGACAGGCCCGTGTGGTCCTCGACGCGCTCAAGCGCTACGGGATGATCGTCGCCGACAACGGATCGAACTGGTACGTCACCGGTGCGGCCGACCCCCGGTGGGACGACAACGATCTCGCGCAGCTCAAGAGCGTGCCCGGGTCGGCGTTCGAGGCCGTCGACACGGGCCCAATCCTCCATTGACCCGCGTCCTCACATTTTCGCGGTGAGGACCGAATAAACTCCCGGTATGCAGCGCAGGGCGAGAGACATGCGTGCGGACGGAGCGGAGCCATGGCCGGAGGCCGCAATGGCGCAGCCGGAGGCCGCAATGGCGCAGCCGGAGGCCGCAATGGCGCAGCGTAGGGAGCCGTAGACATGGCCCGCACGGACGCGAATCCGCCGATGCCGGACTTCGCCACCGACTACGAACTGCACGAGGTCGACCCCTCCTACCTCACCGGCGCGGTCAAACCCAAACAGTTCCTCCACATCGACCAAGCCG
>JAMXLJ010000055.1 GCA_024281095.1 Acidimicrobiia bacterium
ACCGGATGGACACCGACATCGTCGCCGGCCTCGAGGCGGGTCTCCGCACCGTTCTCGTGCTGACCGGCGTGACGGCGCGCGACATGGTCGATCGCTACCCCTACCGGCCGTCTCGCATCGTCGGCTCGGTGATCGATCTGGTGGCCGATCTCTCGGCAACGGAAACTGAACCGCGATGATGGCTGCATCGACGATTGCAATGGCCAGGTTCAGCGCGGCCGCGCGTTCACCCTCTTCGGGGGATGGAACCGCGGCGGCGGGGAGAGCACGCTCGAGCGGATGGGTCGGCGTCTTCAAAGCGTCGGCGTGCTCGGTGTGGCGCTGTCGTTGATGGTGATCGCGGCGTGTGGGGGCGCCTCATCGAGCGCGTCGACGCCACACGTCGACCCGGGGAGCCAATCGGCCGGTGATCGGTCGACCGCCGCGTACACCGCGGACGGTGTCGTTGTCGCCGACTCGGGGTTCCGCTCCACGGACCACGGCTTCGGGTTCGAAAACTACGGCAACGTGCTCCCGAACGGAGGCGCGGCCGCGAACATGACCGCGGAGGACGTCCGCGCGATGTTCGGCGATGCCGTCTGTGCCGACGCGAGCGCAGCCAGATGCGACCTGATTCCCGAGGCCCGTGCTTGGCTCGACTCGACCAACAAAGAGATGGCAGGCGGCCACTGCTACGGCTTTTCCGTCGCGGCCGAGATGCTGTGGCAGAGAACGCTGGATGTCAACGCATACGGCGCGTCGGCAACGCCGACACTCGTCATCGACGACAACCCTTTGCTTCAGCGGAGGATCGCCTACGCCTGGGCGCTCCAGTTGCTTCACTCGGTCCAGTCGGCGGAGATCTACGGTCCGCCGTACAGCATCCTGAACAAGCTGACCCAGGTGCTCAGACCGAACCCGCCGGAGACCTACACGATCGGCATCTTCAAGCGCGACGGCACGGGCGGTCACGCGGTGACGCCGTACGCGGTGGAGAGCAAGGGCGGGGGGCGGTTCGACGTCCTGATCTACGACAACAACTGGCCGGGCGTGACGCGCGCGATCGCGTTCGACACCAAGGCCAACACTTGGATGTACGACGCCGCGATCAACCCCGGCCACCCGGATGAGATCTACAGCGGCGATGCCGGCACGAGGAACATCTCGCTCGCCCCGACGTCCCCGGGCCTCGGCACACAACCGTGCCCGTTCTGCCACAGGCGGCTGCGGACGCTCGGCTCATCCACGCCCGGAGGCGGGCCGGCACATGGCGTGCTCGGGTCGTCCACAGCCGGATCGGACACCGAGGAGATCTACTTGGACGGCAGTGACACCAACCACGCCGATCTTCTCGTCACCGACCAAGCCGGGCGACGGGTCGGTTACGTCGGACGACGGCTCGTCGACGAGATCCCCGGCGCTCAGGTCGTGCAGTTGATCGCCAATCGGGACTGGGATACCCGCATTCCACCGCACTTCATCGTGCCCGCCGACGCGAAGTACGCGATCACGATCGACGGCCGGATGCTTCCGACCAACGACACGGAGACGATCCGCGTGATCGGTCCGAGCTACGACGTGTCCGTCGACGACATCCCCGTCAAACCTGGTGACAAGGACGTTCTCGTTGTCGAGCCGAACGGCACCAACCTGAGCTATCGCGCCTCCCGGAAAGAATCACCGACGGTCGAGATCGGCGTGTCCGACGCCGATGCGCACTACGCGTTCACGGTCGCCGGAGTTGCAGACCGACCGGGCGCCACGCTCAGATTCGGCATACCGGTCGACGGCGGCATCCTGACCATATGGAACGGCCGGTCGGCGCCGCCATCCAGCGTGACCGTGCAGATGACCCGCGCGACCGAACGAGGAACGCAAGTCTTCACACATCGCGCTCTGCGGCTTGACGGCGGCGAACGCGCCGAACTGCAGTTCGGCAAGTGGACCGGCCCGAACGACGCGTTGCCGCTCGTGAACATGACCACGCGCGCACAATCGGTCCAGTTGCTCACCAATGAGACGTCGCAGGGGTAGCAGGGCCGGCGAACGGCGCCCTTCATCCACTGCGGGTGGTGACGCCCGTTTCCTTGCGCGGCATGGTCCGTGTCACATGGGATCGAGGCATACTCCTGAACATTCGCTAGGAGGCACCGGCACCGCACACCTGTGACTGATCCGCTCGACAACGAGCTGACGGCCGCACATGATGAGAAACGTGCGACGCGCCGGGACGTCAATGCTGATTGCGGCAGCGGCGCTCGCCGGCTTCACTGCCTGCCATAGCCGAGGTGCTGCGTTTCCACCGGCCCTGCACAGCGCTCAACAGCGCGAGGCTCAACTGGTTCAAGGCCGACGGTTGTACGCGGAGCGTTGCATGCGATGCCATGGCGTGGACGGTGGCGGCGGAATCGGCCCGAGCTTCAAGGGCGGCGTGCTGCTGAGATTGTTCGCCACCGCGGACGCGCAACAGGCGTTCGTTTCGGTTGGCCGCATGGAGATGCCCGCGTTTCGCGGGCAGCTCACCACCGCGCAGATCGCCGCCGTCGTCCGCTACGAGCGCGAGGTGCTCACGCTGCAGAAGCCATGATGCTCCTGGGGAGACAGCCTTGTCGTTCGACGAATGGCAGCCGCGGGTCGTTCCGGGTTGATTGTGCCCGCGGCTAGCGTGCGCGCCGTGGGCGAGGGGGACGCCGGGGGAGTGGTGTCGCGTCGTGTCGTTCTGCGAACCGCGGCCATCGCTGCGGGCGTCGGTGTTGCGGGCGTGATGGTGGGGCGTGAGTTGCCGCGTGGCGGCTTCGGCGGCACGCCGTCGGGCGAACCTCGCCGGCGGAGCCGTTCGCCGTCGGCGGTCGACGCCCGCGACTACGGAGCAGCCGGTGACGGCCGAGTCCTCGACACTGCCGCGTTGCAGCGCGCGGTTGACGACGCGGCCGAACGCAGCACCGCGGTGGTGTTGTCGCCGGGCATCTACCGTTGCGGCACGCTGCATCTGCGCGCCGGCACGACGTTCCAGCTCGACCGGGGCGCCACGCTGCTGGGAAGCCCGAACGACGCCGACTTCGATGCGGTCGAGAAGCTGCCGTATCCCACCTTGAGTGACGCCGAGACGAGCGACTTCCGGCACGCGCTCCTGGCCGGCGAGAACCTCGACCGGGTGGTGATCAGCGGCGACGGGGTGATCGACATGAACCGGCTTCGGCGTTTCGGGCCGAAGCCGATCGCGTTGCGCCGCTGCCGGCGGGTGGTCGTGCGGGGCGTCACCATCAGGAACGCGCCGAACTACTGCGTGAGCCTCGGTGGTTGTGACGACGTCGTAATCGATGGCATCACCATCCGTAACGCGTATGCGGACGGGATCGACCCCGACTGCTGCACGAGGGTGCGCATCTCCAACTGCGACATCGATTCGCTCGACGACGCGATCGTGTTGAAGACCTCCCTGATCCTTGGTCGGCCTCACCCGACGCAGGACGTCGTCGTCACGAACTGCGTGCTTCGCAGCTACGCGAACTGCTTCAAGCTCGGGACCGAGAGCAGCGGCGACTTCGCCAACATCGCGATGTCGAACTGCACGCTGCTCGGAACCCCGGAGCTCGATGCCGGCCGTACCGCCACCGACGAGAACGGGGGTGTCGCGATCGAGATGGTCGACGGGGCCACCATCGACGGCGTTACGGTCACCAACGTGAGCATGCGGAACGTGCTCAGCCCGGTGTTCGTCCGTCTGGGCAACCGCGGCCGTGGCCAATCTCCGCCCACGCCGGGAAGGGTGCGCAACGTCAGGATCGCGGGCGTGGTCGCGACCGGCGCGGCCGACACGGGTTCCATCACCGGCTTGCCCGGTCATCCCGTCGAGCACGTGGTCGTCGACGGCCTGACCATCAGCGCAACCGGCGGCGAACAGCGCACGCCGTCACTCGCCGTACCCGAGCAGGCGGCCGACTACCCGCAAGCCCGCATGTTCGGCCTCCTGCCCGCGTGCGGCGAGTACGTGCGTCACGGTCGCGACATCGTCTTGCGCGACGTCCGCGTCGACGTCGCCGCGCCCGACACGCGCCCCGGTCTCGTGATCGACGACGTCGACGGGCTCGATGTCGACGGATACGCCGACAACGGTGTAGACGGCGTATCCATCTGGATCGACAACGTGCGCAATGCCGTCGTGCGGGCATCGCGGCTGCGCGGAGGCATCCGCGTCACAGGCGCGTCCACCGACGCGGTGCGGCTCGCGGACGATACGTTCGGAGCCGGCGGGGTGAGCCAAGGCCCCGACGTCCCTCCTCACGCCGTCACCGTCGCACCGTGAACAACCCGTGCACCGGGCGGCTCGCAGCGTCTGCGCGATGACCATGTCGAGCCGGGCGTCTGGTCTACCGATCCGCGCTCAACCGGTCGGGGTCTCGTCGTGCTTGCGGCGCGGTGCGGTGTCTCGCTGCGGGTGAATGGTGTCCCCACGGGCAAGCATTGCAACAAACTGCTCGATGCGGCGGTGCCGTGTGTCGGGGCGCTTCGCCGTGGTCACCCGGTAGAGGATGGCGTACCGGTTCGACGCGCTCAGCTTGTCGAACATGGCCTTCGCGGAAGGGTCGCGAGCGAGCGCGGCGGCGAGGTCAGGAGGAACCTCGATCGTGGCCTGGCCGTCGTAGGCAGCGTCCCACGTGCCGTCGGCTTTGGCTCTGGCCACTGCTGCGAGACCGGAAGGTCGCATGCGCCCTTCTTCGATGAGCATGGTTGCGATCCGAACGTTGCGTTTGGACCAGGCGCTCCCTGGCCTTCGAGGAGTGAAGGTCCTGCGGAACGTGCGGTCGTCACCGCCGCTGAGCCGCCCGTCGATCCATCCGTAGCACAGTGCCTCCGCAAGGGCGTCGTCGTAGCTCAAGCGGGTCGGTGCGGATGAGCCCTTCTTTGCCAGCGTCAGCCAGACGCCTATGGACCGCGCGTGATGCTTCTCGAGCCAGCATGTCCACTCGGACAGGTCCGGCACGGTGAGCACCGGGAGGTCGACTGCCATTCACGCCAGTCTCCCATCCGGGGGAGTCCCGGGTGTGTCGCTCGGCACGCAGCCGGCCGTAGGGTCGTTCGGCCTATGACGTCGCGGCCCCTTCACACTCGCCGTCTCCTGCTACGCCGCTGGCGAGATGACGATCGAGACGTGCTCGCTCGGATCAATGCCGATCCCGAGGTGATGCGGTACCGCTTCAAGCCCCTGACTCGTCAGGAGACCGACGAACTCATCGACGAGTTCGAAGCGTGCTTCGACGAGCACGGGTTCGGCCTCTGGGCTGTCGAACGTACTGTCGACGGGCAGCTCCTCGGCTACGTTGGGCTCGAAGTTGCCGGAGACGACGCTCCGTACCGGCCCCTGATCCACATCGGCTGGCATCTCGCCGCCGACGCCTGGGGCCGCGGGTACGCGACCGAAGCAGCGACCGCGGTGCTTGACCACGCCTTCGACGAGCTTGCCCTCGCTGAGCTCATCGCCCACACGACCGCTCCCAACGAACGTTCCCGCGCCGTCATGCGGCGACTGGGCATGCACCGCGATCCCCACGACGACTTCGATGCGCAGTGGTACCCCGAAGGGCATCCCTACCGGCGCTTCGTCCTCTACCGGATCACGGCAGAGGAGTGGAGGGCCCGGAAAGCAGGCGACGGGCCAGTGCGGTAGCCCCAGGCGCTCTGAGCGACGTGGGATCACGGTCGAACTCGTGAGGTCGCGCATTCGCGGTCTGTGTGTCGTCGGCGTCGGAGAGCTCGCTCGCGAGCATGCGGTTCGTTGGGTCTCGCGTCTGTCGCGACCCGTCGTGAGAGGGCCGGTAGTCAACGGCGCCTCGTGGCGCGATGATCAGGGCGACGTGCTGGGGGAGGCGCCATGAACAGCCGGAAACTGGCGGCGGAGTTCCTCGGCACCGCGTTGTTGGTGATTTTCGCGGTCGGTACGGCGACCTTGTCGTTCGGGTTCAAGTTCGCCGGTGCGAGCACCTCGGCGGGCGTGGTGACGACCGCACTCGCGTTCGGGCTGGTGCTGCTCGCGCTCGTGTACGCCATCGGCCCCATTTCGGGCTGTCACGTGAACCCGGCGGTGACGATCGGCTTCCTGGCGTCGCGGCGCATCGCGCTTTCCGAAGCGATCGGGTACTGGATCGCCCAGCTTGGCGGCGGCGTCGCGGGAGCTGTCGTGCTCTGGGCCATTTTCGAGGGTTCACCCGACTATTCGCGCGCAACAACCGGGCTGGGAGCGGACGGCTGGGGCAAGCACTCGCTGACGCACATCAACACCGGCGGCGCCTTCGCGGCCGAGACGGTGCTGACGTTTCTGTTCGTGCTCGTCGTGCTCTCGGCGACGAGCCGGATTGCGTCCGCGGAGTTCGCCGGCCTCGCGATCGGCATGGCGTTGACGGTCGTACACCTCGTCGGCATCCCGCTCACGGGAACGTCGGTGAACCCCGCGCGCAGTCTCGGCCCCGCGGTGGTGGTCGGCGGCGACGCGCTGCGACAACTCTGGCTGTTCATCCTCGCACCACTGCTGGGCGGCGTCATCGCCGCGCTGGTGCATCAGTACCTGTTCCTCGAGCAGCCAGCGCCGCCCGTTCCCGGTGGAGTCGAGCCCTCCGACATGTTGGCGGGGGACGACCGGCCGCCGGACTGACCGCCCGTCCGAAAGAACGGATCGAACCGAGCAGCGCGCCCGTGTTCGCCCACGCTCGGTCCGGCACTCGGTGCCGCCCGGGTTACGCCTGTGTCCTATCTCGTGCGGTCGAGCGCGCGCCTGCTTCCACGCCGATTCACCCTGCGGCACGGGTGATTCCGGTGAACATCACCGGCGACGCCAGGGTCGGACAGCATCGTCGGCGTTTCGCGCCGACCGTTCGCGGTTTCAGCGCCATGCGTGGCGCTTGTGGTGCGAGATCCCTGGTCGTCGGACCGCGCCGTGCCACGATGGGCACGTGCCGCAGCGAGGATGGCAGAGTCATTGGCACCGGCACCCCGGCGTCCGGTCCGGCGATCAACTCACCGTGGGTGAACGCGCGGCCGATCGCATGCGCAACATGATGGGCTCGTGGCCGTTCGTGTTCGCGTTCTTCGGCGTCATGGTCGCCTGGGCGGTCGTGAACTCGGTGTTCTATCTCGGTGGCCGACACGGCAAGCACGGCTTCGATCCGTACCCATACATCTTGTTGAACCTGTTCTTGTCGATGCTCGCCGGTGTGCAAGCCGCGGCGCTGTTGATCGCTGCGAAACGAGCCGACGCCATCTCGTCGGAGATCGCCATGCACACGGAGAAGAACACTGAAGACCTCAAAAGTCTCGTCAACGAGAACACTGTGCTCACGGAGCAGGTGAAGAAGAACACCGACTTGCTCGAAGAGATCCATCGCCACGTCACCGCGCTCTCACCGGATGCGGGCACGATGGACACAGACAACGAGGCAAGGACGTAGCCGCGCGAACAGTTCGACGCCGCACGGCTGCGCCGCCCGTGGATCGGACTGGGATCGGCGCCCCTTTTGGACCGGTGACCCACGCTCACCCGCTCTCGATGAGACGTGTCGTGTACTCGCGCGGCCCCGTGAACCAACGGTCGGTGCGGTTGCCATGCAGATGCGACGTTCGGTCACCCCGGCATCGCGATCACGGATTCGCCGGCACGTCCGCCGGGGACCCGGCCGGAGCGCGGCGAACCAGCACCAGCGCGAGGGCGAGCGCGACCACGACCCCGGTCGAGACGCCGAGTTCGATCTGTGACCGATTGAAGGCTTCGTGGCTCAACGAGCGCCCGAGCGTGAGGTGCGCTCCCACGCTCAGCAGGTGCCGGACGGCTGAGATGATGCCGATGATGAGGAAAGGCTCGAGTTGGAAGTCGTCGGTGTTGAAGTGTGCGACAACAGTGTGCAGCAGCTCCATGATGATGATCACGAACAGGACGCCGTCGATACCGTCGATGACCCTCGTCGCATAGTCGCGGTGTGCATGGAACATGTCCGTCGACGTGTGGTACAGCACGACGCCGGCGATTACGAGGAGCAGCACCAGCACGAGGTAGTGGACCGCATCCTCGAACAGGTCGATGAGCCGCAGCGCGGGCAGGTGGCGGGCGCTCTTCAGTGAAGCGGCACGGTCGGCGGCGCGACGCTCGCTGTCGGTCAGCATCGGGCCAATGCTGTCGTTGCCGTCGGCGTTCGGCAAGGAGCCCTTCGACGAACGGTGACGAATCAACCGCAATTGACCGCGGCAACGAGCGTGCGCGCTCTCATGACCCTCACACCGACGCCGCGGTACGTAACCGAGCGCTCGCTTCTCGATCGCGGCACGAGCGACCGTCGCCGGCAACTCGGGCGGGCCCTCGAACCGGGCCCGCCCGAGCGGTTTGGCGTGACCCTCGCTGTGTTGGCTACGGACGGGTGAGACCGGTGTAGTCGCCGATCACCTTCGCGTCGTACGGCGCATTGAGTCGGTTGAAGCCGTTGCCGTCGACCTGGATCTGGCCTTGTGTCCACACGATCTCGCCGTCGCGGTTGATTTCGATGACCTGATCGTTGAACTGGTCGCTGATGAGCGTGTCACCGTTGCGCAACCGCACCGCTCGCGTGGGTAACGGCATGCCCATGCTTCCGGGACGGTTACTCGTCACGTAGCTGAACGTGACCATCTTCGACTTGGTCACTTCGACGACGCGGTTGTTGTTCGAGTCGGTGATGAGCGTGTGACCGTTCGCCAAACGCGACGCGAACGCGGCGCCGTTGAGGATGCTCGTGTCGTTCGGGTCCCCGTACTGCCACACGATCTGGTGTGAACGCGTGACTTCGATCACCCGGTTGTTGTTCTCGTCCGCGATGAGGATGTTCCCGTTGGGGAGCAGCTCGGCGCTGTTCGGGTTGTTGAGCTCATCGAAGCCAGAGCCCGTCATGCCGGTCATGCCGTACTGCCAGACGATCTCGTGGTTTTCGTTCACCTCGATCACGCGCTCGTTCGATTGGTCCGTGATGAGGACGTGCCTACCGGGCAGCGCGGTCGCCTGCACCGGCACGTTGAGCTGGTCGAAGCCCGACCCGCCGATGCCGGCCATGCCGTACTGCCAGACGATCTTCCCGTCCTCGTTGACGAGCATGACCCGGTTGTCGGGACACCCGTTCGGATCGGTACACGACGGATCCGCGCCCATCGGCGTGCCGGTGCCGGCGATGAGGGTGAGCGCACCAACGCGCTCGGCGTCGTTCACACCGACGATCGAGTGCGGGCCGGCGACCGAGGAGCCGTCACCGAAGTGCCAGACCACATGATGCTCGCGATCGACCTCGACGACGCGGTTGTTGAACTGGTCGGCGATGAGGACGTTGCCCCGTTCGTTGAACCCGCCGCGCTCCTCGTGCGAAATGCTTGGTGCCGCGCCGGCCGGCGCGCCGGCCAGCGCGACGCTCAGCACGAACGCTGCGATGCCGCCCCCGGCCGCGATCAGCGCCCGCCTCCGTGATCCGTGTCCGCTCACTGCGCTCCTCCTTGCGGTCCGTCATTTGCCCGACCACGGAGATACGCATGTTGGTGGCAGTGGGATTGGCGCGGCGGCGACTTCGCGTCGGTTGGCATGTTCGTTACCGCCCCATCATCGAAAGCTCATTTCCGTACCTCGCGCCATCCCTTCTCGTGCAGCCGCCGTATTGGTTCCTTCGAGCAGCCGCATCTACCACCCGAGGTGAGCGATGGATGGACATGACCAGTCGTTCGACGACACCGTGTTGCGCGCCACCGGGGCGTTGTGCCTGTTCGGTGTCGCCCTGATCCACTTCCTCGACTTCTTCAGCAAACTCGCCGAGACGCCCTACCTCGCCGGCCTGTACGCCGTCCTCATGGCCGTCACGGTCGCCGCCGGCCTGGCACTCGTGGTCTCGCGGGCACGCCTCGGCTGGTATGTCGGCGGCGCCGCGGCCGGGCTGACCATCGTCGCATACGTCCTGAGCCGCACCACCGGGTTGCCCGACGCGACCGGCGACATCGGCAACTGGCACGAACCGCTCGGCCAGGCCGCGCTCTTCGTCGAAGGCGCAGTCGTCGTCCTCAGCACCACCGCGATCGCACACTTCGGACATGGGCTGCGAATACCGTCGCGGCGTGCATGGCGAGCAGTCGTCGATGGTGTGCCGCGCGATGTCGTGTCGTCGCGGCCGCGTGTGCACTGATCGCGGGGCTTGGCGCGTGAGCGGGCGCTTCGCAGCGCCGTCACGCGGGTCGGTCGTCGCCGACTGCGCATCCCGGCGGTGTCGCGCAGGTGGTCAGCCGAGGTCCCGCGTCACACGTTGAGAGCGGAACACCGCACCGCGTCCTTCGGCGTGACGGGTGCATGGGCGCGCGCTAACAAGGCCCACGCGCGGCGGATGGTTGCCGAGGGACGTCTCCTGATCGACCACGACCACGCACGAACGTGTGAATGCCCAGGGCGATCACGCTGATGAGCATCGGGTTGTCCGGCGGCGACGGAGCGAGCGGTTAGCGTTGCACGGTCGTCCATACCGGTGGGTGACACTGTCGAAGGAGCCGTCGTGGCGCGCCGTGTACTTTGCTTCCTGGTGGTCGTTGGCGCGGCGTTGAGCGGATGGTGCGTGCAGGCCGGCGCTGCGACGACGCCGACGTCGATGTCGCTGACCAGTTCGTTGGGCGGCACGCCGGCGACGTGTCCTCCTACTCAGCCGCCAACGTATTGCCAGCCGCCCGTATATCCGGGGACGGTGGTGCGGTTCACGGCGAGGGTGCTCCCGCAGTCGGGTTCGGCGACACCGACGGGGTCTGTGACGTTCATGAACGGTTCGACGGCGTTGGGTGCCGTTCCGCTCGACGCGAACGCCACTGCGTTTGTGGACGTGACCGCGGGCGGTGTGGGCAGCGTCATGAGCGTGACCGTGAGCTACGGCGGTGACGCGAACTTCGCGTCCTCGTCGTCCGGAGCGGTGAGCGAAACGTCGTTCGGGCCGGGTGCGGTGTACACGCCGACCACGAGCGGGTACGTGCTCGACGGGTGGGGCGGCCTGCATCCGTGGAGTCAGGGCGCGATGCAGCCCTCCCCGGTCCCGGCCGGCGCGCCGTACTGGCCGGGATGGAACATCGCGCGTGGGTTCGCGATCGGCGCGCCGATGAACAGCTGCTCGGTCGAGGTCGACGGGTGGGGTGGGATCCACCAGCTCACGTGGCCGGTCACCGAACCCGCGGTGGTGGGCGGCCCGTACTGGGTGGGTTGGGACATCGTGCGCGACGTGGTCCTGTTACCGGACTGCACCGGTGGCTACGTCCTGGACGGCTGGGGTGGGTTGCATCCGTTCGGGCTCGGTCACACGCCGCCGCCGCAGATCGGGTTCGGAATGACGTATTGGCACGGCTGGGATATCGCCCGGGCTGTGGTGATCCTGCCCGACGGCAGCGGCGGGTACATCTTCGACGCGTGGGGTGGTGCGCATCCGTTCGCTCTTACGGGACCGATGCCGCCGCCGTTGACGTCTACCGTGTACTTCCCCGGCGCGGACCTGGTGCGGGGCGCGACCATCGACAACCGCTACGGCATCCTGCTCGTCGAACCGGACGGCGCTACCGCGAGCGCCGCACGCGCCGGTACCGTTCCGCCCGCGGCGCTGCTCGGCACGCACCTAACGATCCCGATCGGTGAAGGCATCGCAGCGTTCGGCAACTAGAGAACGTGCCTGGATCGCGCACGCAGCCACTCGATCAGGCTGCGTGATCGAACCTGTCACCAATTCGTGCAGCAGAGCCGGCCCGATCGCCGCTTGACAACACAACGACCCGTGGGATGTCTAGGTCGAGTTTGGATCGCCCCGGTCCGATCGCATGAGGATCTGGCGTAGACGGCCATACGGTCGCCTCATCATCTCGGTGTAACGGAACGTCCGGGTCTGGCGTAGCGCGGCCAGTTCCGCCTCGAGGAGTGCTGCCCGTTGCCGA
>JAMXLJ010000056.1 GCA_024281095.1 Acidimicrobiia bacterium
CGCCCTGTGCGTCGACCGCTGCCCCACCGGCGTCATCATCCTCGGCAAGGTCGCCACCCAACCCCCCGCCGGCGACCCCCACACCCGCACCAACCGCCACGGCTACGCCTACGGCGTCCGCTTCTGATCCCGACCAAACAGCGCACGGCTCCGTAACAACCACGAGGAGAACGTTCGTGGCCAACGGCAACGGCACCAACGGAACGAACGGACACGGCGGCCCCGGCGCGCGGCTGCTCTCCCGCGCGCGTGAGACCGGAGACAAGCTCGCCGGCTCGCAGGTGATGACCTCGATCTTCCGGCCGGGCTCGGTGTTCCGGAAGGGCTACACCGACAGCCCGAGGAACCGGTCGTACGTCATCATGAACAACGTGCTGTACCACCTTCATCCGGTGAAGGTGAAGCGGCACGCGGTGAAGGTGTCGTACACGCTGTGCCTGGGCGGTCTGTCGTTCTTCCTGTTCATCCTGCTGACCGTGACGGGCATCTTCCTGATGTTCTTCTACCGTCCGACCGCGGCGTCGGCGTGGAACGACGTGAGGACGCTCGAGACCGCGGTCTACTTCGGATCACTCGTGCGCAACATGCACCGATGGGCGGCGCACCTCATGGTGCTGTCCGTGTTCCTGCACATGAGCCGGGTCTTCTACCACGGTGCGTACAAGGCGCCGCGTGAGTTCAACTGGGTGATCGGCGTCATCCTGCTCACGCTCACGCTGCTGCTCTCGTTCACCGGCTACCTGCTGCCGTGGGACCAGCTCGCGCTCTGGGCCGTGACCGTCGGTACGAACATGATGGGATACACACCCGTGTTCGGATCGTCGGTGCGCTACGTGCTGCTCGGCTCGAAGGAGATCAGCGGCGACACGCTGCTGCGATGGTACGTACTCCACGTGCTGCTCTTACCGTTCGTCATCGTGATCTTCATGGCGGTCCACTTCTGGCGCGTCCGCAAGGACGGCGGCATTTCAGGCCCGCTGTAGGTCGGGGAGGAACGCGCGATGCCCGAGATCCCCGAACACCTGCTTCGTCGGAGCGCCGAGCGCCGCAAGGCACTGGGGCTCCCCGTCAAGGGTGAAGAAGGCGGCGAGGCCCCGTCCGAGGAAGTGCCCGCGGCCGAGGCGGAGGCACCGACCGAGACCCCGGCAGCCGAAGAGGCCGCTCCGGCGGCGGCCGCGGCCGGTGGTGGCGGCGAGGAGGTCACCGAGAGCAAGGGCGGTGTCCCGGCCCACCTGCTCGAGCGGTCCCGCCGTCGCAAGGCGGCCCTGGCGGGTGGCGACGGTGGCGCGGCCGAACCCGCCGCCGCGGCGGCCGCCGGAGGCGGTGGCACCGCGCGCGCCGGCACCGCGACCGCGACGCGTCCCGCGCCGGCACCGACGTCCACGGGGCCCGGCGGGCACACGCAGCGTCTCCTCACGGTCGTCAAGTCGGGTTCGATCCAGCAGACCCGCGCCGAGGCCCAGGACAAGGTGCACACCTGGCCGCACCTGCTCGTGATCGAGTTCGCCGCGGTGCTGACGGTGACCGCGGCGCTCCTCATCTTCTCCGCGTTGGTTCGCGCGCCGTTGCAGGGCCTCGCCGACTTCAACCAGACACCGAACCCGTCGAAGGCACCGTGGTACTTCCTCGGCCTGCAGGAACTGCTCACGATGTTCCACCCGATGGTCGCCGGCGTCACCATCCCGGGCATGGGCATCTTCCTGATGATGGTCGCGCCCTACGTCGACAAGAACCCGTCACAGCACCCGAAGGACCGGAAGTTCGCGATCTCGCTCTTCACGATCTTCCTGATGTTCTGGGCGGTGCTCGTCATCATCGGCTCGTTCTTCCGGGCGAAGGGCTTCAACTTCGCCTTCCCGTGGAACGACGGGATCTTCTTCGATCTCTAGGAGCGCGCGTCCGTGTCGGTAGTTCTCGTCATAGCCATCCCGGTGATCCTCGCCGCGGCCGTCGTCGCGATCGTGGCGACGGGACGGCGCAGGTCCACGACCGGCACGCTGAGCCACGAGACCCGCGCGCGCGACCGCAGCGCGGCACCGGAGGCCGGAGAGCAGCATGCCGGCGGAGAGCCCGACGAGGAAGCCGGCCGCCGCCGGGCCGACGAGTCACGGCGCGCGCTCGGCTCGGGCGCGTCGGTGCCGGCCGAGCGGGGCGCGCGCGTCCCGGCCGAACGCACACCGGTCGACGAGGAGGAGCTCGGGCTCTCCCGCCGTCAGTTCTTCAACCGCGGCATCCTCGGAGCGCTCGCGCTCGCCGCAGGTGGCTTCGGCGCCAGCCTGCTGGCGTTCCTCTGGCCGAGCAGCTCGGGCGGGTTCGGCGGCAAGGTCGCCGCCGGCACGTCGCTCAACGACATGCTCTCCTACAACGCGGACAAGAAGCAGCCCTTCTACATCCCCGAAGCCCGCGCGTACGTGGTGCCGTATCCGAAGGCGGACCTCCCGAGGGCGCAGAAGGTCTACGCAC
Source organism: Acidimicrobiia bacterium (assembly GCA_024281095.1). GTDB lineage: Bacteria > Actinomycetota > Acidimicrobiia > IMCC26256 > JAMXLJ01 > JAMXLJ01. Next base: position 2,464 of record JAMXLJ010000056.1, read on the forward strand.
CCGTGATCTACGCGGGAATGGAAAAGGGCATCGTCGCCCTGTACCAGAAGTGTGTGCACCTCGGCTGCCGGGTCCCGTGGTGCGACACCTCGCAGTGGTTCGAGTGTCCCTGCCACGGCTCCAAGTACAGCCGGGTGGGTGAGAAGAAAGGGGGCCCCGCGCCTCGGGGCCTCGACCGCTTCGCCGTCTACATCAGCGGCCAGGACGTGACGATCGACACCGGTCTCATCGTGCTGGGCCCACCCATCGGCACCGACACGACCGGGCAGGGAGCGGAAGGTCCGCCCTGTGTCGGCTAGTCCGCCCGCGAGCCCGAACCCGTCCGTGACCAAGACCCCTAGGCGTTCGCAATGACCGTCCGCACCGGCCTGATCATCATCAACATCCTCGCGTTCGTCGTCATCTTCGGCATCGTGGGTTACCGCGTGCTGTCGGTGCGACGGAACCCCGAGGCGAAGTCGCCGCAGAACCTGCGGCCGTTCATGACGGACGAGGAGCTCGAGGGCCGCAAGCTCGAGCGCGTCCTGCTCTGGGCGTTGTGGTGCTCGGTCATCGTGGCGGCCGCGCTCCCCGTGTACTGGCTGTGGGAGCCGACGCGCGAGAAGGACATGGTGGCGCAGTTCGACACCCAGGCGGCCAAGCGGGGCGCCACCCTCTTCGCCAACGAGAGCATGAAGGCGTACGACTCGACGAAGTCGTTGCGTTGTGCGAACTGCCACGGCACCGACGGCAGCGGTGGTTCGACGTCGTACGTCATCAAGCCACCTGACAGCGGAAGCAACCTTCCGCTCACCGTCACGTGGCGCGCGCCCGCGCTCAACACGGTGCTCTCCCGATTCTCGCCCGACCAGGTGAACCAGATCATCACCTACGGGCGCCCGGGCACCCCGATGCCCGCGTGGGGCGTGCCCGGAGGTGGCCCGAAGAACGAGCAGAGCGTTGCCGACCTCGTCGCCTACTTGCAGACGATCCAGCTCTCGCCCGCGAAGGCACGCGCCGCGGACGACCAGGCCCTGCAGGAGATGATCGACACCGCAGTCGGCGGCAACGGCAAGAAGGGCAACGTGGCGACGGCGCAGGAGAACCTCGCAACCGCGCAACAAACACTCGCCAAGGACGAAGCGCTCGCCGCAAAGTTCCCGGACAACAAGGGTTATCAGACGAACGTGCAGGTCGACCACGAGGAGATCACGAACGCGCAGGCCGCGGTCAAGAACTCGCAGGACTACGCGACGCAGATCAACCAACTCGTCAGCACATGGAAGTCGGGTGACCCGACGAAGGCCGGTCCGGCGCAACAGGCATGGGGCGCGCTGTTGTTCCAAACCAACTGCGCCCGCTGCCACACGAAGGGCTGGTCGTATTTCGACCCCACCAAGGGTGCCGTCCCGCTTCCTGCACCGCAGGGCAGTGGTGCGTTCGGTCCGAACCTGACCGGCGGTGACACCACGCGACAGTTCCCGGGCGACCCGGGGATCTCGCAGCAGTACGACTGGGTTGCGACCGGTGTCGACGCGAACAAGCAATACGGCACGCGAGGCATCTCGTCGGGCCGCATGCCGCACTTCGGCACGGTGCTCACCAAGGACCAGATCGACGCGATCATCGCCTACGAGCGCAGCCTCTAGGCGCAAGGAGTCAACGTCGACATGATCACCACACTGATCGGCGCCAGCGAAGGCATTCCGCACCCGACGCTCTGGTATCCCACGATCCTCGGCGTCCTCGTCGTCGTCGCGGCGATCGGATTGTTCTGCGGGTCGATCTACCTGCTGCTCGCGACGAACCTCGGCGCCCGCCTCGGCTTCCTCGTCGCCGCCGCCGCGCTCAGCGGATTCATGGTGATGCTCTCCGCCATGTGGCTCACGACCGCTTCGCCACTGAACACGCTGAAGGGACGCGTGCCGGCGTGGAAGGTCATCGCGCAGGTCGATTCGCTCGACAAGTCGAACATCCCGACCGTGCGCGAGATCGCCAAGAAGGGGAAGGTCGTGGACCCCGCCGAGGCCGCGAACGTCAAGGCCGCGGTCGACACCGAGTTGGTGATCCCCCAGCAGCAGGGCGACCTCCCCAAGCCGCCGACGCCCAAGTTCGCGAAGTACCAGCTGTCGACCGAGTACGTCGTCTCCGACACCCGTGAGATCGGCGGCAGCAACCCGAAGTTCTGGAAGCTGCAGTTCACACACAAGCCGCGCTACGCGACCGTGCAGGTGTGCCCGGCTCTCAACGTGAAGCTGGCCCAGGGGGCCGCGCCGCCGACCCCGACGTGCGATCCGACCCAGCCGGTGACCTATCTCGTGCTCGAGCGCGACCTCGGGTCGCTGCGGGTGCCGCCGTTCGTGGTGCTCGTGTGCTCGGCGATCCTGTTCGCGCTGTCGCTGCTCGGGCTCCACTGGCGCGAGCGTGACGAGCAGGAGGCGGCGGCCGCAGCCGAGCGGGCCAAGAGCGGAACACCGGCGCCGGCCTCGTCCGGGCGCGAGCCTGTCAACGTCTAAGGAAGGCCGCCATGCACACAGTCCGCCGACTCGCCTACGTCGCCACCGTCGCGGCGTTGACGCTCGTGACGCTCGCGGGCCCCGCATCGGCACAACAGCTCATCGACGCGGGCGGTGACAACGGCGGCGGCGGCCTGGCCTTCGTCGCCATGGCGTTCATGGTGTTCGCGATCGCCACCGCCCTGTTCTTCATGGACCGCATCCGCCGGAGGCGGACGGGCGGCTAGCAGTCAGGCCCGGCGCCGCTCACGACCTCGGCCGCCGCGTCGGCGGCCAGCTCCACCGTGCGCTCGAGGTCGGGCCAGCCGTGCGCGGCACTGACGAACACCGCTTCGAACGCACTCGGAGCGACGAAGACGCCGCGACGAAGCAACGCGTGAAAGAAGGCTGCGTGCGTCTTCACGTCCGCGCCGTGTGCGCCTTCGTAGTCGCGCACGGGGGTGGGCGAGAAGAACAGCCCGACGAGTGTCGCGACGCGCGGCACCTGCACCGCGAGGCCCGCTTCGCCCATCACGGTGGTGAGCCCGGCGGCGAGGAACGCGGCCCGATCGGCGAGCGACACGTACAACGCGTCGTCGAGTTGTTCGAGCACCGCGAGACCGGCTGCCGTCGCGAGCGGGTTCCCCGACAACGTGCCGGCCTGGTACACGGAGCCCACCGGGGCGAGCTCTTCCATGAGCCCGCCCGGGCCTCCGACCGCGGCAAGCGGAAGGCCGCCGCCGATTACCTTGCCGAAGATCGAAAGATCGGGCGTGACTCCGTACAGGGCCTGCGCGCCGCCGAGGCCGACGCGAAAGCCCGTGATGACCTCGTCGAAGATCAACAGCGCACGGTGCGCGTCACAGCGGGCGCGAAGCCCCGACAGGAACCCGGCGCCCGGCGCGACGAGCCCCATGTTCGCCGCAACCGGCTCGACGATGACCGCAGCGATGTCTGCACCGTGCTCCGCGAACACCGCGTCGAGTGCCGCGTCGTCGTTGTACGGCACGACGAGCGTGTCGGCCACGGCGCCCGGCGTCACACCCGCCGACCCGGGAAGACCGAACGTCGCAACGCCGCTTCCAGCCGCGACGAGCAGCGAGTCGACGTGCCCGTGGTAGCACCCCGCGAACTTCACGATCTTGTCGCGACCGGTCGCGCCGCGCGCGAGCCGGAGCGCGGTCATCGCGGCCTCGGTTCCCGACGACACGAGCCGGACCTTCTCGACCGACGGCACCCGATCACGGATCGCTTCGGCGAGCAGGACCTCGCGCTCGGTCGGCGCGCCGTACGACGTGCCGGCCGCAGCGGCGCGCTGCACGGCCTCGACCAGCGCCGGATGCGCGTGGCCGAGGATCGACGCGCCCCACGACTGCACATAGTCGAGGTACCTCGTACCGTCGGTCGCGACGAGGTACGGACCCTCGGCGCCGGCGACGAAGAACGGTTCGCCGCCCACCGCGCCGAACGAGCGCACCGGTGAGCTGACGCCTCCCGGGATGACCGCGCGGGCCCGCTCGTAGAGGCTCAAGATTCGCGCAGGCGTTCGGCGAACTCGCGAGCGAGGTACGTGAGGATGAAATCCGCGCCGGCGCGCTTGATCGAGAGCAGGTGCTCGCGCGCGACCGCGTCGCCGTCGATCCAACCCTGCTGCGCGGCGGCCTTCAGCATCGAATACTCGCCGCTCACGTGGTACGCCGCGACGGGCGCGTCGAAGGAGCGGCGAAGCTCGGCCACGACGTCGAGGTACGCGAGCGCGGGCTTCACCATGACGATGTCGGCGCCTTCGTCGATGTCGAGGCCGGCCTCGACGACGGCTTCACGCGTGTTCGAGGGATCCATCTGGTAGCCCCGCCGGTCGCCGAAGCTCGGCGCGCACTCGGCCGCATCGCGGAACGGACCGTACAGCGCGGAGGCGTATTTGGCCGCGTACGCGAGGATCGCCACGTCGGCGTGGCCGGTGTCATCGAGCGCCTGACGGATCGCGGCGACCTGCCCGTCCATCATCCCCGACGGCGCCACGATGTCGGCGCCGGCCTCGGCCTGCGCGACGGCGGCCGCGGCATACCGCTCGAGCGTGGCGTCGTTGTCGACGTCGCCCGTGGCGCCCAGCACGCCGCAGTGGCCGTGGTCGGTGTACTCGTCGAGGCACGTGTCCGCGATGAGCGCCAGCGAGTCATCCACTTCGTCGCGCAGGTTCCGCAGGGCGATCTGCACGACACCGTCGGGCGCATCGGCCTGCGAGCCGTTCGCGTCCTTCAGCGCCGGAACGCCGAACAGCACGACCGCAGGCACGCCGAGGTCCGCGAGCGCCCGCACCTCCTTGCGGAGACTCTCGTGCGTGTGCTGCACCACGCCGGGCATCGACGCAACCGGCTCCGGCTCGACGATCCCTTCCTTCACGAACAGCGGCGCGACGAGATCGTCGACGGAGAGGCCGACCTCGGCGACGAGGCGCCGCAGCGCCGAGGTTCGCCGCAGCCGGCGGGGCCGGTGCTCGGGAAACGCCATGGGGCCTCCGATGCTACCTGCGCAACGGAGCCTCCCTACCGCCGGAGGCGAGCCTCCAACCCGGCGACGACGGCCTCGACGACGCCGTCGACGGTGTGCTCGGACGCCTCGACGTCGACCCGGAGGCCACGCGCGCGAGCGGTCGAGGACGTCACCGGCCCGATGGACACGACGAGCGGCGGGGGCTCGGGGAGCTTGCCAACCAGGTCGTGGAAGTTCGACACGGTGGACGAGGACGTGAACGTGATCGCGTCCACGTCACCCCGCCGGACGGTCTCGAGCTGGGCCGCCTCGGTCGGCACCGGGACGGTGCGGTACAGCGTGAGCACGTCGACGTCGTAGCCCCGGGCGCGGAGGCCGTCGGGCAGCACGTCACGGGCCTGCTCCGCCCGCGCGACCAGCACTTTCGGCGCGCGTCGCGCCGATTCGCCCGCCGATTCGGCGCGAGTGCGCGACTGGTCCGATGGCGGAAAGGCGTCGACGAGCGATTCGGCGACGAAGCGTTCGGGGACGAGATCGGCCCGGATGCCGCGGTGCGCGAGCGCGGCGGCCGTGCCCGGGCCGATCGCCGCGACCTTCACGCCCGCGAAGGCGCGGGCATCCAGACCGGCCGGCTCGAGCGCCCGCTCGAACAACGCCGCGACCCCGTTCGCCGACGTCAGGACGAGCCACTCGTACTCGTGGAGCGCGGGCAGCGTGATGTCGACCGGCTCGATCGCGATCGTCGGGAGTTCGAGCACATCGGCGCCCAGCAGTTCGAGGCGGCTGCGAAGGCCGCTCGCCTGCTCGCGTGCCCTCGTGACGACGACCCGCCGGCCGAAGAGCGGACGGTGCTCGAACCAGCCGAGGTCGAGGCCGGCAACCGCGCCCACAACGAGCGCAGAGGGCGCTTTCACGTCGAGCTTCGTGACGGTGGACAGCGTGGCCCGCAGGGTTTGCTGATCGGGTCTGGTGCCATAGCGAACGGCCGCGACCGGGGTCTCGGCCGGGAGCCCGCCGGCGATCAGTCGCTCCACGATGCCCGCGAGGTTCCCGACGCCCATGAGGATCACGAGCGTGCCTCCCGCGCGGGCCAGCGACTCCCAGTCGACGTCGGTGCGGCCCTTCGCCGGATCCTCGTGCCCGGTGACCACGGTGAAGTGGGTGCTGCGGCCGCGATGGGTCACGGGGATGCCCGCGTACGCCGGCGCGGCGATCGCGCTGGTGATGCCCGGCACCACCTCGAACGGGATCCCGGCCGCGGCCAGCGCCTCGGCCTCCTCGCCGCCCCGGCCGAACACGAACGGATCGCCACCCTTGAGTCGCACGACGCACCGGCCGTCGCGGCCTTCCTCGACGAGCAGCGCGTTGATGTCGTCCTGCGACATCTCTGCCCGGCCGGGCGCCTTCCCCACGCTGATGCGGCGCGCGTCCGGCGACGCGAGATCCAGCACGGCGCGCGAGGCAAGTCGGTCGTGCACCACCACGTCGGCCGAGCGCAGGAGCTGCGCGCCGCGAACCGTCAACAACCCCGGGTCGCCCGGTCCTGCGCCGACGAGATAGACGGTCACCGCATCACGCGACGTCGTCGAGCAGCATGCTGCCGCCGCACCCGTGGAGAAGTCGCGTCGCGACGTCGACCCCGAGCACGCGCGGGTCGCCGCCTCGGCCTTCGGCGCGCAACACCACGTGTCCGTCGAGCGATGCAAGCAATGCCGTGAGCACGACGGCGCCGCTGTCGTCGATGGTCGCGTGCGCTCCACACGGCAGGTTGCAGCCGCCGCCGAGCTGCTCGAGGAACGCGCGCTCGGCCTCGACCGCGCGGCGTACCGCGACATCGTCGATCCGGGCAAGGAGCGCACGCACGCGCTCGTCGTCGCGGCGGCACTCGACCGCGAGCGCACCCTGGCCGACCTGAGGGACCAGCTGCGACACGTCGAGGACCTCGCTCGCATGATGCTCCAGGCCGAGGCGCAGCAGCGCGGCGTACGCGGCGACGATCGCGTCGAAGGCTTCCGCTCGCTGCAGGCGTGTCGGGATGTTGCCCCGCAGCTCACCGAAGGTGAGATCGGGGCGTAATGCGCCGAGCTGCGCACGCCGGCGCACGGATCCGGTGCCGACGCGAGCACCCGTGGGGAGGTCGGCGAGCGTCGCACCGACCAGCGCGTCGCGGCTGTCGGCCCGCTCGGGAAACGCGGCGAGCACGAGGCCGTCGAGCGTCGTGGAAGGAAGATCTTTCGCGGAGTGGACAGCAGCGTCGGCTCTGTGATCGAGGACCGCGTCCTCGACCTCCTTGACGAACGCGGCAGTACCGCCGATCGAGTGGATCGGGACATCGCGGCGCCGGTCGCCGACCGTGGAAACGATGACGAGCTCGTACGGCACGTCCAGTAGCGCGGCAACGCGTTCCGCCTGCCATCGAGCGAGCTCGCTGCCGCGGGTCGCGAGGCGCAGCGGCGCGGAGCTCACGAGTTGTCGGACGCGTCCCGAAGCTCGTCGAGTGCGAAGAGCTCGGTGATGGCGTCGGTGAAGAGCTCCCCACGCGGTGTGCCCGCGGCGTCTTTCACGCGCACCGTCGGGTCGTGCAGGAGCTTGTTCACGATGCCGGTAGTGAGCGCGTCAACCGTCTTGCGCGTCGCGGGGTCGAGGCCGGCGAGCCGCGCACGGAACCGCTCGAGCTCGGATTGACGGATCTCCTCGGCCCGACCGCGCAGTGCGGTGACGAGCGGCGCAACTTCCCGCGCCGTGCGTTCGGCGCGGAAGCGATCGAGCTCGTCGGCGACGATCGCGCGCACTCGACCGACCTCGCGCTGACGCTGCTCGAGCGAGTGCAGCGCGAACGCCTTCATGTCGTCCATGTCGAGCAGCATCACGCCGAAGACCTGCCGCACACCGGGATCGACGTCGCGGGGCATGGCGACGTCGACGATGAGCAGCGCCCGGCCGCCGCGGCGCTCCATCACCGACTCGATGTCGGCCCGCTCGATCACGACGCCGCTCGCACCCGTGGACGTGAGCAACACGTCGGCGCGGACGAGCTCGTCGGCGATCTCCCCGAGCGCGATCGGCCGCCCGCCGACGCGACGCGCGAGGTCGCGCGCCCGCGACGGTGTGCGGTTGGCGACAACGATCTCGTCGGCGCCCGCTCCGGCGAGCGCGACGGCCATGCCCTCGCCGACCTCGCCTGCGCCCAACACGAGCACGCGCCTGCCGTCGAGCGACCCGAGCCGCGCCGCGGCGAGCGCGACCGCAGCCGACGACACCGACACCGCGTGCCGGCCGATCTCGGTCTCGGTACGCGAGCGCTTCCCGACCTCGACCGCGTGACGGAAGATCCGCGACAACACCTGACCGGCGGTGCCCTCGTGCTCCGCGGCGCGCCACGCCTCGCGTACCTGACCGAGGATCTCGCCCTCGCCGACGATCATCGAATCGACACCAGCTGAGACGCCGAAGAGATGCGCGACCGCGGCGTCGTCGTGGTACGTGTACAGGTGCTCACCGAGCTCGTCGGGATCGAGCGACGCGTGCGCAGCGAGGAAGTCGCGCACGTCTTGCACGGCTGGGTGGAACAGGGTCGTGCGCGAGTAGACCTCGGTGCGGTTGCACGTGGACAGGAGCACGATCTCGGCCAGATGCTCCCGCACGCGCAACGCGTGGAGGGCCTTGACCAGACCACTCGGCGGCACCGCGACGCGCTCGAGCAGCTCGACCGGAGCGGTCCGGTGGTTCATTCCGACGACGATCACAGACACGCCCGGAGCAGCTCCTTCGCCTCGGGGATCCGGCCTCCACGGATCAGGTCGAGGATGCCGGAATCGAATGCCTTCCGCCAATCCGCCGTCTCACTGGAACGTCCAGCCGCCCGCATCTCTTCTCGCGCTTCGGAGAGCACCTCTAACAGTGTTTCGTACTCGGGGCCCATCTCCTCGCGCACGTGATCACGCAGCCACGTCGCCAGGGCGGGGCTGCGTCCGTTGGTACCGATCGTGACCACGATGTCGCCCCGGCGCACGACCGACATCAGGGTGAACGAGCAGTTCCCGGGATCGTCGGCCGAGTTGACCCAGACCCGCCGTTCCTGGCCGGCGGCGTACACCGCGTGGTCCACCGTGCGGTCGCCGGTCGCCGTGGTGGCCAGCCACGCGCCGTCGAGATCGGCCGGCTCGAAGGGGCGCTGCGACACGGTGATCGCGCCCTCGTCACGCAGCCGTTCGACCTCGGGGTCGAGCAGCGGCGCGACGACGTGCACCCGTGCCCCCGCGCGCAACAGCCCGTCGATCTTGCGAGCGCCGATGCGACCGGCACCGACCACGATGCAACGCCGGCCGGCGACGAGCAGATTGACCGGGTAGCCGGCGAGCGGGGTCACCCCGCCATGCCTTGGTGCAGGCCGTCGAGACCCTGTTCGAGGCCCTCTTCGACGTCCATCGCGCCGGTCGCCGCGCGATCACGACGGCGGGCCGGACCCCCCTTGCGCAACTGGTAGAAGGACAGGATCTGCAGCTCGATCGCGAGGTCGACCTTCCGCATCGAGACGCCGTCCGGAACCGCTACGACCGCCGGCGCGAAGTTCAGGATGGAGCGCACCCCGGCGGCGACGAGCAGATCGGCCACCTCCTGGGCAACGTGCGCGGGGGTCGCGATCATCCCGATCGAGATCTGCCGTTCGGCAACGATCTCCGGCAACGCACGGATCGGTTCGATGGCGAGGCCGTCGACCTCGCGACCGACCTTGTCGTCGTCGGCATCGACGAGCGCCGCGATGCGAAAGCCGCGGGCGCCGAAACCCTTGTAGTTGGCAAGGGCCTGGCCCAGATTCCCGACGCCGACGATCGCAACCGGCCAGTCCCGGGTGAGCCCGAGCTCGCGTGAGATCTGGTGGAGGAGGAACTCGACGTCGTACCCGACGCCGCGCGTGCCGTAGCTGCCGAGGTAGGAAAGGTCCTTGCGCACCTTCGCCGCGTTGACGCCGGCCAGCTCGGCGAGACGCTCGGACGACACGGTCGAGATGCGGTGCTCGGCGATGTCGACCAGCGCCCGGTAGTAGAGCGGAAGGCGGGCCACCGTGGCTTCCGGGATCCGGCGCGGCGTGCCCGAATGACCACGGCCCGGGCGGTCGGACACGATCGATGTGCTCCTCGGCCTCGGTTCGGCCCCCAGGACGGGGACCACCGCAACGCAGCCTAGCCCTCCTTGTGCACTCGCTCACAAGCGCGCGATTTCGAGTTTTGGAGAGGGCCAGCGCCGAAGCGGAATGGACGTGACGAGCACGTACGCTCGGACGCGCCATGGTCCCGGGCCTCGCGTTCCTCGCCACCGCCGTCTCGTCGCTGTTCGCCCAGGCGACGCTGGTGCGCTACACGCAGCAACGGAAACCTCACGAACTGGCGTGGACGGTCGCCCTGTCGATGTTCGCGCTCGCGTCAGTCGCGCTCGCATCCGGATCGACCACCGGCTGGGACCGCGGGACGTTCCGGTTCTTCTACCTGATGGGTGCGCTCCTCGACGTGCCCTGGCTCGCGCTCGGCACCGTGTACCTCCTCGCCTCCCCGGCCGTGAGCCGGCGGGTCCAGTGGTTCCTCGTCGGCTTCAGCGGATTCGCGGCCGGCGTCGTGCTGACCGCGCCGATGCGGCCCGTCGCGGGCGACACCATCCCGGTGGGACGGGACGTGTTCGGTGTGCTGCCGCGCGTGCTCGCAGCCGCCGGCAGCGGCGCGGGCGCGCTGGTCGTCTTCGGCGGCGCGACGTGGTCGCTGGTGCGGTTCCTCCGGGCCCGTGAGCGGCCTGGCAGCCGCCGGATGGCGGGCGCCAACGCGCTCATCGCCGGCGGCACGCTCGTGCTTTCTGCCGGCGGCCTGGTCCAAGGCGTCGTCGGGCACGACGAGGCCTTCGCGCTCTCGCTCGCGTGCGGCATCGCGGTGATCTACGCGGGCTTTCTCGTCGCGAGCGGTCGCCGCCGCCCAGCCTCGGGCGCGCCCCAACCGGCCGCCGGCGACGACGACGTGACATCACCTACGGGACCGGGACCGGGCCCGGCCCCCGTCGTCAGCTCCTGAGGCCCCGGCGCAGCACCTTGCCGGCCAGGCCTCGAGGGAGGCTGGCGACGACGTCCACCTCGACCGGGCACTTGTAGCGGGCGAGCCGCTCACGGCACCACGACTGGATGTCGGCCAAGGTCGGTGTGGCCGCCGCTTCCGGCACGACGAAGGCCTTCACGCGCTCGCCGGTGCGCGCATCGGGAATCCCCACGACCGCGACCTCCGCGACATCCGCGCGGGCACGGATCACGTCTTCGACCTCAGTGGGGAACACGTTGAACCCCGAGACGATGATCGTGTCCTTGATCCGGTCGACGAGACGGAGGAAGCCGTCGTCGTCGGCCACCGCGACATCACCGGTACGCAACCACCCACCGTCGACGAGCGTGGCCGCGGTCGCATCCGGGTCTCGCCAGTAACCGGCGAAGACGTTCGGGCCCCGCACCCAGATCTCGCCGGGGTCACCGGCGAGCGCTTCGGCGCCCTGCGCGTCCACCAGCCGCACCTCGATGCCGGGCAACGGTGCACCGATCGAACCGGGTCTCGGTGTGCTGTCCACTGCGCTCGTCGTCACCACGGGCGCCGTCTCGGTGAGGCCATATCCGTCGTGGACCGCGACGCCGAAGCGACGGCGGAACTCGTCCTCCACCTCCGCGGGCAACGGTGCAGCGCCCGACACCGCGAGGCGCACGGTGGCGAACGAGTCCGGCGGCACGGCATCGGGAGACGCGTCGACCCACGCGCGGAATGTCGCCGGGACCGCCGGCAACACCGTGACGCGCTCGTCCGCGACGACGCGCGCGGTCACGACCGGATCGAAGTGTGCGACAGGAACGATCGTCGAGCCCGACGCGAGACCCACGCCGAGCACGACGTTGAGGCCGTAGATGTGGAAGAAGGGCAACACGCCGAGCACGACGTCGTCACCGAGCCGGCGCGTCGACGGATGCGACTGCACCTGCTCGATGTTCGCCCGAAGGTTGCCGTGCGTGAGCATCGCGGGGCGCGGCGCGCCCGCCGTTCCCGCGGTGAACAACAAGACCGCGAGGTCGTCGTCTTGGCGTTCGACCGGCGTGAACGCTTCCGTGGTGTCGCCGGCCGCGTGCACGTCGGAGAGTGCCCGGACGCGGGACGGGTCGACGCCGGGCAGGTTCCGCTGGGCGAGGCCCGGGCCGCAGACCACGATCGCGGGCTCCACCACATCGAGCTGGCGGCCGAGCTCCGCGTCCGGAGCAGCCGGGTTCAACGGCACCGCGATCGCGCCGACAGCGAGCACGGCGAGGTACGCGAGCGCGAAGGCGTCGTCGTTGCCGGCGAGGATGGCAACCCGTTCGCCGGGCTGTACCTCCGCCGCGAGCGCTCGTGCGTGGCCCGAGACTCGTTCGAACATCTCCTCGTAGGAGAGGGTCGCCGGGCTGCGGAGCGCGCTCTGGGCGGGACGCTGCGCACCCGCGCCGAGCAGGAACGACGCGAGGTTCACCGGTCAGTCCTCCGTGGGGCGTGCGGGCGCCGACCGGCGTTCATCGGCCCCGGATCGTAGCGATCGGCGGGGCGGCGCGGTCAGTCCTCCGAACCCGCCCCCACCAGGACGTCCTCGATCGGCCGTTTTCCCGCTTAAGGCTTTGGCGCCCTCGCCCGATAACTTCCTCGGCCCGACGGACCGTCCGGGACAACGAGTCCCGAGTCGTCGAGGTCAATGCTGGTCACAGACCGGTAAGGCAGGGGCGATGGACGGGAGGCGGAGGCGAGGTGATTCGGCGTTTCGTGCTGCTCGCGCTGCTCGGCGCGACCTCACTGGTCGCACTGCCCGCGGCACCTGCGCACGCGGACTGCGATCTCGTCTCGGCCACGAACGCCCTGCGCGCCGGGATAGGTCTTCCGCCGCTGTCGGTCAACGGGAACCTGTCCGCAAAGGCACAGAGCTGGGCCGGGCACATGGCCGCGGCCGGCACGATCTCGCACTCGAGTCTCGCTTCGGGCATCTCGGAGCCCTGGTCGCGGCTCGGAGAGAACGTCGGGATGGGCGGCACGCTGTGCGCCATTCACCAGGCGCTCGTGAACTCGCCGCCGCACTACGCAAATCTCACAGATCCGGGGTTCCGGTACGTGGGCGTGGGCGTTGTGAGCTCCAACGGCACGTTGTTCGTCGCCGAGGAGTTCATGCAACTAGCCTCCCAGCCCGCCCCAAGGACGCCTGCGGCTGCGTCCGGAACCCCGCCTTCTTGGGCGCGACGCAGCACTTCGCCTGCTGCATCCGCGCCGGCACCGGTGGCCGCGCTCGCTCCGCCGCCCCCACCGCCCCCGCCGCCGCCGCCGCCTCCCCCGCCGCCGGCGCTGCTCGTCCGGGCGATCAACCGGCTGCACGCCATCGACAACAGCTGAGCGGCGCAGCGGTCTGACGCGGGTATCGGCTAGCCGCCGACCTTGAACACGAACTGCAGGATCGCGGCACCGAGGATCATCACGAGCAAGGCGATGATGGCGATCGTCGTTCCGGGGCGCACGTTCGCAGGGTAACGCCGGCGGCCGCGACCCCCGGGGTCGGAGGCCGCGGCCTCTGGTCAGTTGCCGTGACCCGGCGGGACGACCACGACCGCGGAGCCGGCCTTCAGATGGCAGGCCTCGGCCGCCGAGGCTCGGTCGAGTGCGATCGAGAGCAGGCCGTACGAGTCGACCAGTACGACGAGCTCCGACGCGCGCGCGTCGGCATACGTGTCGACCCAGCGCGCCATGCGGGCCTCGTCGCGGAAGCGAAGCTCGAGGGGCCCTCCGGGCGCGCCGCCGAGGGCCCGGACCTCGTCGGGCGCGACGTTGAGCTGGCAGTTGCCGAACCGGTCGACCCACCAGACCTCGCCGTGGAGCACCCCGTCCTCCTCGCGCGGCAGGGACACCATCCCCGGCACGAGCCCTGCGGGATCGACCTCGTCGCCGAGATCGGTGATCGGCACGCCGTTGGCGAGGTACGCGGCCGCAGGGGCCATCACGTCGCGGCCGGCGAACGTCGGCCCGGGAGCGGGGAGGCGGTGTTCCTCGCTCGTGAGCGCCACGACGCGGCGGGCGCCGCCGAGAATGGCGGTCGCGGCGGCAAGGAGGCCGTTGTCGGGACCGACGAGGTAACCGTCGTCGACCTCGACTGCGACCATGCGCCGGTCGGTGCCGACGCCGGGATCGACCACCGCGAGCACGACTCCGCTCGGCAGGTACTGCACCGCGCGCACGAGTGCGAGCGCGCCCGCGCGGACGTCGTGGGGCGGCACGTTGTGGGTGATGTCGACGACCGAGACGTGTGGCGCGAGCGACAGGAGAACGGCCTTGCACACCCCGACGAACTCGTCATCGAGGCCGTAGTCGCTCAGGAACGAGACAACCGGCAGCGGGTCGGGCACGCGTGACGCGGAAGCGTCAACCGGCTTCGGTGTATCGCGAGCCGAGGTACCGGTCGACGTCCTCGTCGCGCACGCGGAAGGAGCGACCGACACGCACCGCGGGGAGCTCACCCGCCTTGATCAGGCGGTACACCGTCATCGACGACACGCGCATCAGGTCCGCGACCTCTTGCACCGTCAGGAAACGTGCCTTCGAGAACGACTGGCTCACGCGGTCACCCCACATCTCCGTCCGCTGGATTGGAGGGTACGCCTCGATGCCTGTGGTGTCCAGCGTGAAGTGTGTGGTTGCTGTCACCTGATGCGCCATGGTAACGACCACTCCTCACGGGCCGGTCCGCCCCAGCTCGGCGGAACGCCGGGTGGCCGCGACCACGGCGTCGATCACCGCCGCCCGGAAGCCGTGCTGCTCCAAGGCGAAGAGACCGGCTGCGGTCGTGCCGCCCGGTGAGGTGACGGCGGACCGGAGGGCGTCTGCGGTCTCGGACCCCTCGGCGAGCAAGGTCGCGGCGCCGAGGAGTGTCTCGGCGACGAGCGTGCTCGCGGTGGGGCGGGGCAACCCGGCCAGCACGCCGGCCTCCACGAGGGCCTCGGCGAAGAGGAAGACGTACGCGGGCCCGGAGCCCGACAGCCCGGTGACCGCGTCGAGCAGGGCCTCGGGCACGCGCACGACCACCCCGACCGCCCCGAGCAGTCGCTCCGCGGTCGCGAGGTGGGCGTCGGTCGCGGCCGAGCCGGCCGCGATCGCCGCGGCACCCCGCCGGACGAGCGCAGGCGTGTTCGGCATCGCCCGCACCACCGGGCGCCCGGGCGCAGCCGCCTCGAGGTCCCGCAGCGTCACACCGGCCGCGATCGACAGCACGAGCGCGTCGTCCCGGAGGCTCGTCAGCGACGAGGCGAGCACGCCCGGAACGTCGGCGGGCTTGACCGCGACGACCACCACGTCGGCGTCGGCGACGGCCCAGGCCGGCGTGGGCACCACACGGACGCCCGGGAACCGTTCCTCGAGCGCACGGCGGCGCTCCGGGTCGACGTCGGCGACCGCGAGCTCGTCGGCCTCGAAGCCGGCGTCGATGAGGCCGCCGAGCAGCGCCTCGCCCATGCGGCCGCCGCCGAGCAGCGCGGTGCGCGTCATGGCAGGAGGGTAACGAAAGGGCCCGAGGAACGATCGCACCCCGCCGCACTTCCCCGAGCGGCGGGCCGCTCCTGCACCTCGGGCCCGATGGCGTCACCCGTCGGCGACGCCGGACGAAACCTTACACGTCGACGCATCGCCAGGCAACTCCACGCAACACAACGCAACGTGAGCCAAAAGCAGCCGTCGATCAGGCGGCAGGCTCGGGCCGGGCGAACCCCATGCGGATCGCGGGCTGGAACCACGTCTCGACGAGCTCGTAGAGCACGCCGATGATCCGGTCGAGCTCGGCCTCGGTCAGGTGCTCCAGCGGGAGCCGGCCGACGAGATAGACGTCGCCGTCCGGGCCGAGCGAGAACTTCGCGCCGTACATGCCGTGGTTGCGCCGCAGGAGCCACCGGTACAGCTCGAGCTGGTTCCGGGGTGGGTCGGGCATGAAGTACAGCTCGTAGCGCAGCGTGCGCTGGTGCAGGTCGAAGTAGATCGTGGCCGCGTCGCGACCCTCGCAGCCGAAGCGGACGTACCACCGCTGCAGTTCCGGGTCGTACTCGACGTGCTGGATCCACGGCTCGTGGCGCACGGTCGCTTCCAGGTGCGCCGCGATGAGCGCTCTCACCTCGTCGAGATCGCGCAGCTTGTCGTCGCGGTCCGACGGCTCGCTCACGCGCACTGCACCAGCTCGGCTGCGGCGAGATCGGCGTAGAGCCGCCGCAGGCGGCCGGCGGTGATGCTCCACGAGTACCGGCGCGAACGCGCGTGCGCGCTGACGCCCATCTCGGCCGCGAGGTCAGGATCGCGAAGCACGCGGTCGACTGCCGACGCGAATGCGCCGGGATCGCGCGAGCGCACCAGGAAACCGGTGTGTTCGTGGTCGACCAGTGACTTCAACCCTCCGACCGCCGCGGCCACGACGGGCGTCCCGCACGCGGCGGCCTCGAGCGCGACGAGGCCGAACGATTCGCTGCGCGAGGGCACGATGCACGCGTCGGCGGCCCGATAGAACGCGCGCAGCCGGTCGTGCGGCTGCGGTGGAACGAAGCGGACCCGCTCCCGGACGCCGAGCTCACTCGCCAGCTGGTGGAGATGTTCGACCTCCGCTTCGCCGCCGCTTCCGCTCGGACCGCCGACCACGAGCAGCATCGCCCGGCGGTCGTCGAGCCGCGCGAGGCAACGCAACGCGAGATCCGCTCCCTTCAGCGGTTGGATGCGGCCGACGAAGAGCAGCACGCGCGCGTCGCCGACACGCAACGACGCGCGGGCCTGGGCGCGTTCGGCGTCGTCGCCCGGCGAGAAGAGCTCGTGGTCGACGCCCGGCGGGACGATCTCGACGCGGTCCGCCGCCGCGCCGTACAGGTCGACGAGTTGGGCCCGCTCCTCGTCGGTGGACGCGCACACGAGATCGCTGCAGGTGATCACCTGGCGTTCCACCTCTGCACGCGCGTGCCAGTCGTCATGGTCGACGCCGGCTTGAGCCTTGACGCGCGCCAGCGTGTGGAACGTGACCGCGAGCGGGAGATCCAGCTCGTGCTTCAGACGATGGGCCACGGCACCGGAGATCCAGTAGTTCGCGTGCAGCGAGTCGTAGGTCGTGCCCGTTCCCGAGACCTGCTCCAGCGTCGCTTCGACGAGGTCGTCGACCAGACCGACGAGGTCGTGCTTCGAAACGGGTGTGGGCGGCCCGACGGGCAGATGGACGACGCGGAAGCCGGGTTCGACGTGCACGACGGGACGGACGTCGCGTCGCTCCGTCCTCGTGAAGACGTCGCACTCCACGCCCGCGCGCGCCAACGAGGACGCGAGCGCGCGCACGTAGACGTTGAGACCCCCACCATCGCCCGACCCGGGCTGGGCCAGTGGCGAGGTGTGGACGCTGAGGATCGCTACCCGACGCACGCCCATGCCGGCGGGATCGTAGCCAGATGGGCCGAATCTCATCCCTCGGCGACGGAGGCGCCCCGTGCCTCCCCGAACTCCGCGGAGTCCCGGACGGGCGCGGCCTGCTCGGCGTGCTGGGCCTGCTCGGCGGTCTCACGCTGGAAGGAGCGGTAGATCTCCACGAGGGCCTGCTTCTGGCGGTCGCTGATCGTCGGGTCGCGGCGGATCTCGCTGAGCACGTCCGGCTGATCGGGACGCTCGTCGAGGATGCCCGCCTGCACGTACAACGTCTCGGCCGAGATCTGCAGCGCGCGTGCGATCGCCTGGAGGATCTCCGCACTGGGCTTGCGCAGGCCGCGCTCGATCTGGCTCAGGTACGGATTCGAGATACCGGCGAGCTCGCTCAGCTTCCGCAACGACAGCCGGTCACGCCGGCGCTGGTCGCGGATGAACGTGCCGAGATCGCGTAGCCGGGACTCGAGGACGTCGGGCGGCGGCATCTCGGCGTCAGGGACCGACGCGCAGGCGCGACGCGAGCTCGCGGTCCAACGCGTCGATGACGCGATGGAGCGAACGGCGCGTGGCGGAGACTTCCGTCTCGAGCGCCCGAAGGCGCTCGACCGTGGAGCGGACGTCGTCGTCGGCCAGCGCGGGAAGGTTCGCGAGCGTCGCGTCGGTGACGAGGGGCTCGAGCCCGCGAGTCCACTCGACGTCCATCGCCGGCGCCATCTGCTGGGGCATCCGCACGCTCTCGGGGCCGCCGCGCGCGCCCGTGTCGGCAAGGATGCGCGGCAGGGCGTCGATCAGCGAACCGAGTGAGCCGCCGGCCGCCCGGCGATCGAGCTCGGCCACGAGGATGTCGATACGTGCCTGTGCGAGCCGCCGCACGTACGACACCTCGGTCTCGACCTCGGCACACTCGTCGTGCATGGCGTGCAGCTCGTCGGTGGAGCGCGCCTTCACGTCCCCCAGGTACTCGGGGTCGAGGATCCGGTCGATGCGACGGCGCTGTTGCTGGTTCACGGGACGCTCAGGCTACCCCTTGGCGGGGCCGCCCCTGACCCGCCGGCGTGGTGCGGCGCCGGATCAGGCCGCACCGCCGCTCACGGGCGGCAACACCGCGACCTCGTCGCCGTCGCGCAGCTGGGTCGCGTCCCCTGCGAGCGGCTCTTCGCCGTTCACCCAGACGCGGGACGTCTCGAGCACGGCTGCGAACTCGGGACCGTAGCGGCGCACGGCCTCGGCGACGAGATCCCCGACGGTCGCCGCGTCGAACCGGTCGTTCGCCGTGCCGGCAGCCTCCCGCGCCCGGGCGAACAGGCGCAGCATGACGGTCAGGACGCGACCTCCGCGAGCCCGTCCTTGATCACCGCGTCGCCCGCCGGGTTGGCCGCCTCGTACGCGTACGTTTCCGCTCCGGCATCGACACCGACGCTCCAGAAGCGCGTCGTGACGTCGTCGCCCGGGAGCACGGGACGCGAGAACCGGACCGCGAGCCGGCGGAGGCGCCGCGGGTCGCCTCCGGCCAGTTGCTCGATGGCAGCCCAGCTCGTGAACGCCATCGTGCAGAGCCCGTGGATGATGATGCCCGGAAGCCCGACCGACCGGGCGATCTCCGCGTCGAGGTGGATCGGCATGAGGTCGCCGGAGGCCTTCGAGTAGCGGAAGGTCTGGTCGTCGTCGAAGTGCTGCGTGACGGTGGCCGTGGGGCCGGCAGGACGCGTCGCGGGCATGCGGTGGTCGGGTGCCTGCTCGCCGCCGCCGTCGCCTCCCGCGACCCCACGGAAGAACGTGACGCAGTACTGCTCGTTCACGAGCGCACCCGAGGACCCGTCGCGCGACTCGAGACGCGACACCACGGTGGTGCCCGACGGCTTCGAGTGCACTCCGACGGGCGCGCCGCGCGATCGCAGCGTCATGCCGGGCACGATCGGCTGGTGGAACCGCATGTCTTGTTCGCCGTGCACCGCGAGCAACGCGAGCTCGGGTGACGCGATGCGACCTACGGTCTCCAGCAACGTGTCCCAGAGGGGGACGATCGCGAACACCGGCGGAGCCAGCTCACCGTCGCGGTGCAGCGCAATGGGATCATTGGTGGCGGCCGCATACGCGCGGACGCGCTCCTCGTCGACGGCGAAGTCGTGTTCGGGCGACCACTTGCCGAGCTGATCGAGATGGAACTGCGCCGTCATGCCTCACGACGCCGGTCGGTATCGACGTTGGTGCGTGCGGTGGGGAACGCCTCGAGCCGTTCGGGCGCGATCGGCTCGCCGGTGATCTCGTCGATGCCGTAGGTGCCGTCATCGATGCGTTGCAGTGCCGCCTCGAGCTCAGAGAGCTCGCTTTCGAGCGAGTCGAGGATCGAAAGGTCCTTCTCGCGTTCGAACGTCTCGCTGCCGGTGTCGGCCGGGTGCTGGTCGTAGTCGGACAACTCGGAGAGCTCGTCGGACTCCGATCCGACGCCGAGCTCGTTGCGCACCTCGGAGATCAGGCCGAGCACGCGCGACTTCTCCGCCTCCAACCGTTGACGTGCCTCATCGGGATCCACGGTGCGCAGGCTACCCCGGTGCACCGAGCGCCCACTCTTTCCCTCTTCCGCGCGCCGCTGTTCACTGGCCCACGCGGCCGGCGCGCTCAGCTCTGCGACAGCCGGTGCTCGAGCACCGCGGCCTCGTCGACGAGGAGCGCGCGCAACCGCTCGAGTCGCTCGCCCGCGTCGTCGAGCTCGAGCAGACGTTGGGCGTCGAGCGGGCTCAGGGGTGCCGCTGCCGCAGCTTCGAACGACGCGCGCACCGAGTCGACTGCGAGCGCGAGGTCCGCGGCCTGCCGGGCCGGTGCTCCGAGCTCCGCGTACAGCGCGAGCACACGGCGCAACGCACGCTGCACGTCGTCGCGCAGCCGCGGCACGTCGACGCCGTCCACGTGGGCTACGTCGAGCGCGGGCCGCACGATCGCCCGCGGATAGGGACCGTCGGGAAGCCACTCCTCGACCCGGACCCGATGCCGTCCCGCGGTGACCAGCACGTAGCGTCCGTCGGGGAGCTCGGCGAGCTGCACGATCTCGGTGAGCGTGCCGACGTCGAAGCGCACGTCCCCGCCACCGACCTCGGAGCCACGCTCGATCAGCACCACACCGAACTCGGGCGTGCCCGCGACACAGTGCTGCACGAGCGCGCGATACCGCGGCTCGAATACGTGTAGCGGCAGCAGAGCATGAGGGAAGAGCACCGTGCCGAGCGGGAACATCGGCAACTCGAACGCGCGGTCAGTTGCCACGGGCCCGGAACGCGATCATCTGCCGGCGCACCCGCGCCGCGTCGGCGTCGCCGAGCTTGTCGGCAAGACGTTCGAGCAGCGCGGCGGCTTCGTCGTAGTGGCCGAGCGAACCCAGCAGCGTCGCGAGCTGGTACCGCTCCGCGATCGGTAGCCCCGGTATCGCGAGGCGCATGCGCGCGACCGGGACGACGGCGGTGGTCTGTCGCGAGAGGAACGAATGCTGAAGATTCCCGAGCATGCGCGACAGGATGGAACGAGGGCCGACCGGTCGCAGGAACTCGGCACGGAACCGGTCGTCGCCGCGCGCCGCATGGAAGAGCGCCTCCGCGCCCGCCACGTCGATGCACGTCCCGCCGTGAAACGGGTCGTACAGCTGGTCTTCTTGCTGTGCGTCGCGCACGAGGAAGTGGCCGGGCATCCCGATGCCGAGCACCACGACCCCGACGCGGCGGGCGACCTCGATCATCAGCACGCTCAACGTGATCGGAATGCCGCGGCGGCGGGTCATCACGTCGTCGAGAAAAGAGTTGCGCGGGTCTTCGTAGTCGGTCGTGTCGCCGGCGAAGCCCAGCTCGCCGAAGAGGTACTCACTCACACCGTGCGCGTCCCGGCCGCGGCAGCCGCCCGCCAGGTCGTCGAGGCGGGCGAGACCCGCGGCGACATCCACCGGCCGCACGCACGTGGCGATGAGGAGCGCCGTCTCGTCGAGCGGCAGGTCCGGCTCGGGAAGCTGGACGAGCTGTGCGAAGCGTGACAGGGGCTCGAGACTCATCCCGCCCTCGGGGTGCCCATGCCGCATGCTCGCACGACGCCGGGCGTCGTGGGCGGCCGCGATCGGCTGCGATCAGGGGTCGCCGGCAGGCGGCGCGGCGGCCTCCCCACGCGTGCGCCGGGTGTTGACGAACGCCAGCACGCCGAACACCAGGCCCGCACAGGCCACGAGGAGCGCGACGAGAGCGATCCAGCGGCCCGCCTCGATGTCGTCCGGCGAGGCGACCTGCCCCCGCCGGATCAGCGACTCGACACGCGAGTCGATCGCCTGCTTCTCGGCCAGATTGAACGGCGAGTCGGGAGTTCCGGCCGCCGCCGTGGCGGGCCGCGACGAGGCGTAGCGGCTCGGGTCGAGGACGGGCGACGGTCGCGTGGCGGTCGACGACGTCGGGTCCTCGTCGAAGCGCACGGTGCGTCCGGAGTCGTAGACCTGACGGGCCTTGAACACCACGGGATCGGAGCGGGTCGTCAGCGGACCGATCCGAACCGTGAAACGCTCGAAGCGGGCGCCGGTGATCGGGCCGCCGGTCCAGACGAGCTTCGCGATGCCGGTGTTCGCAGTGCCGTCGGGCGTGTCGAGCGGGTGATCCAGCGTGCGGCGTTCGATGCGCACGCTCCAGCCCTGGACCGGGACCACCTCCGCCCAGGCGATTGGCGGCGAGTCGGGAAACGCGAGCTCGAACCGCGTCGTGGCCTCGGGTGCCCGGTCGTTCGAGACCTGCATCGTGAACGGCACGACCGGGCCAGGCATGACGGCCGGCGGCTCGATCGCCACGTCGGCGTGAGCCGGTGCGGCGCTGCCCGGCACGAAGAGCGCGGTGGAAGCGACGACGGCCGCGGCGAGGGCACGCACGGCAAGGCTGACGGACACGGCGAGCATCTTGCCCCCGGACACCCCGGCGCGGGCGTCACCAGCCCGCTCACCGTCGGGACGCCGTGCGGACGGAGCTGCGCCCGGGGCGGGCGATGGCGGGGCGGGGCCGAACCGGCGCGATCATCGTCCGGATGCACCGCAGCCTTCGCGTGCTCGTGCTGACCGTCGCCACGGCATTCGCGCTCGGATTCGGCGCGACACCCGCCTGGGCCCATGGCGTCACCGGGGTTCAGCCCACGAACTACCGGACGACCGTGCACGGCCTCTCGCCCCGGATCCCCGGCGTGCAGGTGCGGGCAATCGACCTCGGGGCCAAGCTGCAACTGACCAACACCTCGTCGACCGACGTCGTCGTGGTGGGCTACTCGCAGGAGCCGTACCTGCGGATCGGGCCCCGCGGCGTGTTCGAGAACGCGTGGTCACCGGCGGTGGTGCTCAATCGGCTGAGCATCCCGACGGGGCCCGCGCCCGCACAACCGCGGCCCGGTCTCGCGCCGGTGTGGCGGCAGATCGCCAGCGGGCACACCGCGACTTGGCACGACCACAGGGCCCACTGGATGGGCGCATCCGCACCGCCGCAAGTGCGCAGCGACCCGTCGCACCGTCACGTGGTCATCCCGAACTGGACGGTCCCTCTCGACGCCGGCGGTCGTGCCGTCAACGTGACCGGCGACGTGCTGTGGATCCCGGGCCCTTCGCCGTGGCCGTGGGCCGGCGGTGCGCTCGCGATCGCCGCGGTGGTCCTCGCCGGCGCGCGTACCCGCCGTTGGCCCGTCGTGCTCGCGCTCGCGCTCGCGTTGCTCGTCGGCGGCGAAGCCCTGCACGTTGCCGGCCTGTGGGGCGCGAGCAGCGCGTCGACACTGTCCAAGACGGGCGCGAGCCTCTATTCCCTAGGCGGATGCCTCATCGGACTCGGTGCGTTGGCGGTGCTCTTTCGACGTGAGAGCTACGACGCGACGCCGGTCGTGCTGATCGCGGCGGTGTTCCTGCTCGTCGCGGGCGGCTTCGCCGACGTCACCTCGCTCACACGGTCGCAGCTCCCAACGACGCTGCCCCCCGCCGTCGCGCGCGGCGTCGTGATGGCTGCGCTCGGCCTCGGCGCGGGCCTCGTCGCCGGCGCTGCGTCACGGCTGCGCAGACCGCAA
>JAMXLJ010000057.1 GCA_024281095.1 Acidimicrobiia bacterium
TGCTCGCGGCCTCATGGCATCCGTGGTGGCTGCGGGTCGTGCACCGCTTCCATCTTGCGCGCGTCGTGCGATTGCTGCGCACCGACACGCGTTACGTCCCCGTCGCGCAGCGGGCGAGTGACGACGACGGCCTGCGCATGCTCGCGCTCGCTCGAACCGATGGGCGCTTCGGCTTCGACCCGCGCCGGCTGCCCGCGGATCGTGCGGTGATGGTCGAGGACCTCGCGTTCAACGCGCTGCTCGTCGTCGCGAACCGGGTGCTGGAGCGGCTGGCCGACGACGCCGGCAAGTCCCTCGATCCGGCCCTGCGCGACGCGATGCGCGCCACCGAAGCCGCGCTCGAGGAGCTGTGGGACGAGCCCAGCGCGCAGTACTACTCGCGCAACGTGATCAGCGGTGAGCTGATCAAGGTGCCCACCGTCGCGACGTTCCTGCCGCTCTGGGCCGGCGTCGCCGCCGAACGAGCGGCCCGGCTCGTCCAAGTGCTCCGCGACGAGGCGCGCTGGTGGCCCGAGTGGCCGGTGCCCAGCGTGCCGGCCGACGACGCGAACTTCGATCCCGAGCGGTACTGGCAGGGGCCCACGTGGGTGAACACCAACTGGTTGATCGTCGAAGGTCTGCGCCGCAACGGTGCAGCCGATCTGGCGGTAGCCCTCGCGCGCCGCACCGTGGAGCTCGTGGCCCGCGGCGGGTTCTTCGAGTACTTCTCGCCGTTGACGGGTCAGGGCTTCGGCGCCGCCGACTTCTCGTGGACGGCCGCGCTCACCTTGGACCTCCTGGAGCTTCTCCAGTCGCGCGGCGACTCGTCGATCAGTCGATCCACGACCTGAGCTTCTCGACGACCTCGGTCGGGCTCGGCGAGATGGGGATGATGTTGAGGACGGTGACGCCGGCCTCCCTGTAGGCCGCGAGCCGTTCCTTGATGTAGCTCTCCGGGCCGACGAGGCTCGTGCGTTCGAGGAGCTCGGCGGGGACGGCCGCCTCGGCCTCCTTCTTCTTGCCACCGAGATACAGGTCCTGGATCTCGGCCGCTTCGGCCTCGTAGCCGTATCGCTGCACGAGCGCGTTGTAGAAGTTCCGGCCGCGAGCGCCCATGCCACCGACGTAGAGCGCGACCACTGGCCGGGCGAGGTCACGCAACGGCGCGACGTCCTTCTCCTCGCCGATCGCGACGATCCCGCCCGCGCAGATGTCGAGCGGGCCGAGCTCGGGGTCGCGCTTCGCCAGCCCCGCGCCGAGCGAGGTGCCGAAGACCTCACGCGTCTTGTCGGGCACGAAGAACAGGGGAAGCCATCCGTCGGCAACCTCCGCCGTGAGCTCCACGTTCTTCTCGCCGAGCGCGGCGACGTAGATCGGGATGTGCGAGCGCACGGGATGGTTGATGAGCTTGAGCGGCTTGCCGAGGCCCGTTCCCTCGCTCGCCGGCAGCGGAACCCGGTAGATCGGCCCGTCGTGCACGAGTGGGCCCTCGCGGCGCCACACCTGGCGACAGATGTCGATGATCTCGCGCGTGCGTGCGAGCGGCCGGTCGTAGGGGACGCCATGAAAGCCTTCGATGACCTGCGGCCCCGACGCGCCGAGCCCGAGGATGCACCGGCCGCCGGAGAGCGCGTCGATGCCCGCGGCCGTCATCGCCAGCACCGTCGGCGTTCGCGTGTACAACGGCAGGATCCCCGCGCCGATCTGGACGCGCTGCGTCTTCGCCGCGAGATAGCCCATATAGCTGGGGGCGTCGTAGCTGTACGCCTCGGCGACCCATGCAATGTCGAGGCCGGCCCGCTCCAATTCAACGACCTGATTTGCGGACTGCTCGTGGTCGCCCGCGTAGTTGATCTGCATCGACAGCTGCATCGCCGAACACCCCCGGAAGGCCGTAATCCCGGCCCGAGCGTACGCCGGTGAGGAGCGGCCGCCCATGCTGCCGGCGGGGCCTCCCGGGTACAGTGCAGCCACCGCCGAAGCGAGGAGAGATGGTGGCCGATTCCATTCCCCTGGTCGACTACCTGGTGCTCGGAGACGACCCGCACCTGATTGCGCACGAGTGCACTTCGTGCGGTGCGCGGTATTTCGACCGTCGCAACGCGTGCGCGGCGTGTGAAGGCACGAACTTCACCGACGTGGAGGTCCCACGCGAGGGCGTGTTGAAGACGTTCACCATCGTGTCGTTCGCCGCGCCGGGGATCCCGGTGCCGTTCGTGGCCGGTGTCGTCGACTGCGACGGCACGAGCGTCCGGGCCAACGTGATCAACGTCGACCCGGATCCCGAGCACGTGCGCCTCGGGATGAAGGTGAAACTGGCGACGTACTCCGTCGGCGAGGACGCCAACGGTGTCGAGGCGGTCGGCTTCGGCTTCGAGCCGGTCTGAGCGCAGGAAGATCTGGAAGGAGCAGGAGTGAGCGGCGACGTCTGGATCCTCGGGATCCACATGACCAAGTTCGGCAAGCACCCCGACAAGGACACGGTGGACCTCGCCGCGGACGCGGCCCGGGGCGCGCTGGCCGACGGCGGCGTGTCGATGAAGCAGATGCAGATCCTCGCGGCGGGCAACCTCATGGCCGCATCCGCGGGCATCGGGCAGCAGCTGCAGAAGCAGATCGGCCAGACCGGCATTCCCGTCTACAACGTCGCCAACGCGTGCGCGACGGGCGCGACCGCGTTGCGCACCGCGATCATGGCCGTGAAGGCGGGCGAGGCCGACTTCGGGCTCGCGGTCGGTGTCGAGAAGCTCGCCGGCGCCGGCCTGCTGGCCGGAGGTTCGCGTGCGCAGGACGACGGGTCGTGGAGCCCGAGAGGTCGCTACGGCGCGGTGGCGCCGGTCGACGGCCGTATCGGCACCGAGACGATGCCGGGCGTGTTCGCGCAGATCGGGATGGAGTACGGCCACCGTTACGGCGGCACGAGCTTCGAGCTGTTCGCGCGCATCAGCGAGAAGAACCACGCGCACTCGACGCTCAACCCGCTGGCCGCGTACACGAAGCGCATGACGCTCGAGCAGATCATGAACGACGTCATGATCGCCTACCCGAACACGCGCCCGATGTGCTCGGCGAACTGCGACGGTGCGGCCGCCGCGGTCGTGGTGAGCGACGCCGCGCTCAAGAAGCTCTCGCTCGAGCAGCAGCGTCGAGCGGTGAAGGTCGCAGCGTCGGTCTTGACGACCGACCCATGGGAAGAGGCGTGCCAGATCCTGCCGAACGTCAACACGCTGACCCGCAACGCGGCGACGCGCGCGTACGAGCAGGCGGGCATCGGGCCGGATGACCTCGACCTCGTCGAGCTGCACGACTGCTTCGCCACCGCCGAGCTCGTGCACTACGACAACCTCGGGCTGTGCGAGCCCGGCGGCGCGGTCGACTTCTTCAACAGCGGCGCGTCGTGGCGCGACGGCAAGACGCCGGTCAACGTGTCCGGTGGCCTCGAGTCGAAGGGCCACCCGATCGCGGCCACGGGCATCGCGAACATCTGGGAGGTCTGCCACCACCTGCGCGGTGAGGCCGGCCCGCGTCAGATCGAAGGTGCCCGCGTCGGCCTCGCACACGTCATCGGCCTTGGCTCCGCGTGCGGGGTGCACATCCTCGAACGCGCCGCGTAGCCCACAGGCACGGACGGGGGAGGGCCGCGGTGAACATCGCGATGCTCCTGGAGATGCTCGCCGAGGGCGCACCCGACCGCGTCGTGTTGGGCGCGAAGAAGGGTGGTCTCTCCGCGGGCGAACTGCTGGTGCGGTCGCGGCGCGCCGCGGCATTGTTCCGGTCGGAGGGTGCCGAACGGGTCGGCTTCGTCGGACTCAACTCGGATGTCGTGCCGATCGGGCTCTTCGGCGGGGCGATGGCCGGTGTTCCGTTCGCACCGTTGAACTACCGGCTGACCGACCAGGAGCTCGACGCGATCTTCCGCCGTCTCGCGCCCGCACTGCTGATCGTGACGCCCGACGTCGTGTCACGGATCAGCGCGATCGACGGGCTACGCGTCATGACCACCGACGATCTGCTCGACGCGGTGGAGCAGGCGGGTGGCGAAGACGCGGAGCTGCCGTTCGTCGACCCCGACGACATCGCGGTGCTGCTGTTCACGAGCGGCACGACGGGTGAGCCCAAGGCCGCGGTGCTGCGGCATCGTCACCTCACGTCGTACATCATCACCACCGTCGAATATCTCGGCGCCGGCGAAGACGAAGCCCAGCTGATCAGCGTGCCGGCGTATCACGTCGCCGGGATCTCGGCCGTCTTGAGCTCGCTGTACAGCGGCCGGCGCATCGTGTACCTGCCCGCGTTCGACCCCGACGAATGGGTGCGGCTCGTCGCGGCGGAGGGTGTCACACAGGCGATGGTGGTGCCGACGATGTTGGGGCGGGTGTTGACCTGCATCGAGCAGCAGGGTGCCGACTGCTCGTCGCTGCGGCACATCTCCTACGGCGGTGGTCGCATGCCGCTCGACCTCATCGAGCGCTGCATGAAGACGTTGCCCGACATCAACTACGTGAACGCGTACGGGCTCACGGAGACGAGCTCCACCATCGCGGTCCTCACGCCCGAAGACCACCGCGATGCGCTCGCGAGTGACGATCCGAAGGTTCGCCGGCGTCTCGGTTCCGTCGGACGGCCGCTGCCGACGGTGGAGGTCGAGATCCGCGGGCCCGACGGCGAGCTGCTCGGCCCGGGCGAGCGAGGCGAGATCTACGTGCGGGGCGAACAGGTGGCGGGCGAGTACCTCGGTCGCAGCGTGCTGACCGACGACGGCTGGTTCCCCACGAACGACGCGGGCTTCGTCGACGACGACGGGTTCCTCTTCCTCGAGGGCCGGCTCGACGACGTGATCGTGCGCGGCGCGGAGAACCTGTCGCCGGGCGAGATCGAGGACACGTTGCTCAGCCACCCCGCGGTCGCGGAGGCGGCCGTCGTCGGCATCCCCGACCCGGAGTGGGGCGAGACGGTCGCGGCCGCGGTCGTGCTCGTGCCGGGCGCCGACCCGTCGGAAGACGACCTCAAGCAGTGGGTCGGCGAGCGTCTCCGCTCGACGAAGACACCGACCATTGTGCAGATCCGCGACGCGCTGCCCTACACCGAGACCGGCAAACTCCTCCGCCGCGTCGTCAAAGCCGACCTCACCGCGTAACCCCTCCACCTCCCGCTCACCCTTCCTGGTCCCCGGTTTGTGCGTTCCGTCCGCGTGACCGGCGTTCCTCATCTATGAGCCGAGTCGATGAACTGTCATTGTCTCGGCTTGGCTCGCGCGCCTGTTGGCGGCGGCGCTTTCCCCTCACGCATGTTCCCATCGCGTCACCCGCTGGCAGGGACTGTCTTTTCTTCTGGACTGATGGCGATCGCAATCACTCTTCCGTCACGGCGCCGTCGCGCGCCGCGACCGCCGAGCGACTCTCGCGACAGCGCGGGTTGGCGCCTCGCGGTTCGTGCGCTGCGCGTCCGCAACTACCGGCTGTATGTCGCCGGGAACCTCGTCTCCGTCACCGGAACGTGGATGCAGCTCGTCGCGCAGAACTGGCTGGTGCTGCGGCTCGCGGGAAGTGCGAGCGCGCTCGGCATCACCGTCGCGCTGCAGGCAATTCCCGGTGTGCTGTTGAGCCTGCACGGCGGCGGGCTCGCGGACCGTGTCTCCAAACGCCGCATTCTGGTTGTGACCCAGGCCACGCTCGCACTGCTGGCGGCGACGCTCGGAGTGTTGGTCGCGGCTGGCGCGGTGAGGGTGTGGATGGTGTACGCGCTCGCGGTGGCGGTCGGCTGTGTCGCCGCAGTCGACGGGCCGACGTCGGCGGCGTTCGGCCCTGACCTCGTCGGTCCCGAAGACTTGTCGAACGCCGCCGCGCTCGGTTCGGCCGCCAACAGCACCGGACGGATCCTCGGCATGGCGGCGGCAGGGATCGCGATCGCAACGGTTGGCATCGCGCCGATCTTCTTCGCCAACGCCGTCTCGTATGTCGCGGTCATTGCCGCGCTGGCCTGCATGCGACCGGGCGAGCTGCGCACGGCACGTTCGGCTGTCGGTGGCGAGCGCTCTCTTCGGCACGCGTTCTCGTCGGTGCGCCGGCAGCCCGTGGTGCTGGGCTCGCTCGTGCTCGCGTTCGCGGTCGCCGCGTTCGGGCGGAACTATCAGGTGACGATGGCGGCGATGAGCAGCACGGTGTTCAACCGCGGCGCCGCGGGCTACGGCATCCTGTCGACCGTGTTCGCGGTCGGCGCATTCGGGGGAGCCGTCGTCGCGGCCCGGCTGCCGCGACTCGGCTTGCGGATCCTGATCGCCGCGGCGTTCGCGGCGGGCGGCCTCGAGGTCGCCGCGGCGGCGATGCCCAATCTCGGCAGCTTCGCTGCGTGCATCCTGCCGATCGCGATTGTCGCGGTGTTGATCGACACCGGGTTCGGCGTCGTCGTCACGCTCGGGGTGGACGAGGTCGTGCGCGGTCGCGCACTCGCGCTCCTCGGCGTGATGTCCACCGCCGGCGTCACCATCGGTGGACCATTGCTCGGCTGGTCGGCCCAGCATCTCGGTGGCCGCGCGACGCTCGTGGCGGCCGGTTCGATCTCGCTCGCGTGCGCGCTCGCGGTTGGAATCGCGCTCCGACGACGGCCCGAGCCCGCACGTGTCGAGCACGCGCTCACTGCTGCTTCCGGCGTCACTTCACGCGCATATTCGCGGTGAAGTGACGCCGGAACGATTCAGTCCTTGCCGTCGGCCGCTCGCTCGAGGGCGGCGATGTCGATCTTGCGCATCTGGAGCATCGCCCGCATCGCGCGCTGGGCGCGGTCGGGTTCAGGGTCGCCGAGCAGCTCGTTGAGCCGGGTCGGCACGATCTGCCACGACACGCCGAACCTGTCCTTGAGCCAGCCGCACTGGCTCTCCTCGCCGCCGTCGGCGGTGAGCTTGTCCCAGTAGTCGTCGACCTCGGCCTGCGACGCGCACTCGACCATGAACGAGATGGCCTCGTCGAAGGTGAATTCCGGGCCGCCGTTGAGACCGACGAACTCGCGGCCGTCGAGCTCGAAGCTCACGGTCATGACGGTGCCCTCGGGCCGGGGCCCGCCCGAGCCGTACCGTGACACGTCCGTGATGCGGGAGTTCTTGAAGATCGACGTGTAGAGCTTGGCTGCGTCCTCGGCCTCGGTGTCGAACCACAGCCACGGCGTGATCTTCGGCATCGTTCAGGTCCTTTCGCGGGTCGTGCGGTCGTCTGCCCAGTCTGACCGCGCCGCCTCGCAGAACTCATCGCGATCCATCGGCAGTTGGCAGACAACTCGGGCCGATAACGTCACGTTCTGTCCCGGCTGGGCAACGGCCGTCATCTACCAACATGAGGAAGACACGTGGCGAAGAACGAAGTGGCCGCTTCCAAGCAGATCGACGACAGGATCAAGGAGCTCGGCGATTGGCGGGGCAAGACGCTGAGCAAAGTGCGGGCAATCATCAAGGACGCGGACCCCGATGTCGTCGAGGAGTGGAAGTGGGCGAAAGCCACGAGCCCCGGCACACCGGTCTGGTCCCACGACGGCGGAATCTGTACCGGTGAGACCTACAAGAACGTCGTCAAGCTGACCTTCTTCAAGGGCGCCTCGTTGAGCGACCCTTCAGGCCTCTTCAACTCCAGCCTCGAGGGAAAGGTCCGGCGCGCCATCGA
>JAMXLJ010000058.1 GCA_024281095.1 Acidimicrobiia bacterium
GACAGGGTTCACGTCGATCTACCAGGTGAGGTGCCATGCAGCTTCGTAATCTCGGGATGACGGGCGTCAAGGTCAGCCCGCTGTGCCTCGGCGCGATGATGTTCGGCGACTGGGGCAACAAGGATCACGACGAGTCGATCCGGATCATCCACGCCGCCCTCGACGCCGGGATCAACTTCATCGACACCGCCGACGTGTACTCACGCGGCGAGTCCGAGCAGATCGTCGGCAAGGCGCTCGCGAAGCGGCGCGACGACGTGGTGCTCGCGACGAAGGTGCACGCGCCGATGGGTGACGACCCGAACCGGCGGGGCAACTCGCGACGGTGGATCACCACCGAGGTCGACAACAGCCTGCGTCGCCTCAAGACGGACTGGATCGACCTGTACCAGATCCACCGTCCCGACTTCGCGACCGACGTCGACGAGACGCTCGGCGCGCTGAGCGATCTCGTGCACCAGGGCAAGGTCCGCGCCGTCGGCTCGTCGACGTTTCCCGCCGAGTTGATCGTCGAGGCGCAATGGGTCGCAGAGCGACGCGGTCGCGAGCGGTTCGTGTGCGAGCAGCCGCCGTATTCGATCTTCGCCCGCGGCGTCGAACGGGCGGTGCTGCCGACGTGCCGGCGATACGGGATGGGCGTCATCGTGTGGGGCCCGCTCAACGGCGGCTGGCTCACCGGCAAGTACCGCCGCGGCGCGGCGCCTCCTGCCGGTTCACGGGCGACGACCGGGCGCGTGCAGGCGCGCTACGACTTCGAGCGCCAAGACGTGCAGCACAAGTTCGATCTCGTCGACGGGCTCGAGAAGATCGCCGCGGACGCCGGGTTGTCGCTCACGCACCTCGCCCAGGCCTGGGTGCTCGAGCACCCGGCCGTGACCTCCGCGATCATCGGCCCGCGCACACCGGAACAGCTCGCGGACCTGCTCGTCGGCCAGGACGTGCGGCTCGACGAAGCCACCCTCGACCGAATCGACGAGCTCGTGGCACCGGGCACCAACATCGCGGAGCCCGACGCCGGGTGGTCGAGCCCCGACCTCGAGCCGCACCGCCGCCGCCGCCATCACGCGCGCTGACGCCCCCACCGATCAACTGCGCGGGGGTGGGGTGGGCGACGGGCGGTCAGTTGTCGACGGTGATCGCGAGCTCGGGGCAGTTGTCCGCGCCGACGCGGGCCTTCACCTCGAGGTCGCCGTCGACGACTTCCTGCCGGATCACACAGTGGCCGTCGTCGTCGGCGTCGAAGACCTCGGGGGCGAGCATGTAGCACCGGCCGTGCCCGACGCAGAGCTCCGGGTCGACGCGCACTCGAGCCATGGCCATCCTTCGAACGACGATGTGCGGGCGGGCAGTGTAGGCGGCGCCGGTCAGCCGGCCGCCGGGGAATAGACGGTGAGCGGCTCGGCGGCCGGGCAGATCAGCACCTCGCTGTCACCGTCGAAGGTCTCACCGTCGGCCGCCAGGCGCAACGGGCCGTCCGGGCAACGCACGCGGAGCTGCTCGACGACCCGGCGCTCGAACGCCCGCGAACGGTGGACCCGCCCGAGCAGCGCAGCGCCGATCACCCGGGTGCGCGCTCCACGGACCCGCGCGTTCACGAGCCGTACGTCGAGGCGGCCGTCGGCCAGTGAGTCGCGACTGCGAGGCGCGAGACCGGGCGGCTCGTAGCGACAGTTCCCGACGAACGAGACCCAGATGCATTCGGGGCGGCCGTCGAGCTCCACCGTGATGGGATCCTCCGTGCGCAACACCCGCGCCAGCGCGACGGCGAGTGCGGGCCATTTGCCGATGCGATCCTCGAGCGATTCGCGCACGTCGACGAGCTGCGGATAGGTGGCGAAGCTCGCGGTGTTGAGGAACGTGCGTCCGTTGACGAGCCCGCGCTGCACTGCGATCGCGCTCCCACTGACCACCGCGCGCGCCACGTCGGCAACGGTCTCGACCCCGAGGTCGCGCGCGAAGTGGTTCAGCGTGCCGGCCGGGAAGACGGCGAGCGGCTTGTCGGCCTCCGCCGCGACCGCCGCCGCGAGGCTGACCGACCCGTCACCCCCGGCGATACCGATCGCCCGCCCCCGTTGCGCGTGTGAGCGCAGCTGCGCTTCGAGGTCGTCGGAGTCGGACGGCTCGATGACGGTCGCCGATGGCAACGCCCGCCGGATCTCGGCCGCCACGTCGTCGCCTTCGGTCGTTCCCGAGGACGGGTTCACGACCACGGTCAGCCCGGCACCGGCTTCGAGCGCAGCCGCCTCGCGGCGAGTCAGCACGTCACCGGACGCGTTCGAGCGCGCGCAGCCGGTCGCGACATCTGGTGTTCACGTACGAGAAAATGTCGCGGGCGGGGCGGTGCAGGCAAGCCGGTGGCGTGGGCCGGTCCCGTCGGCAAGCATCGGCACATGCGCTACGTCGAGGTCGGTGGTGTCCGGGTCTCCGCAATCGGGTTGGGCACGTGGCAGTTCGGCTCGGGGGAGTGGGGATACGGCGACGACTACGCGCGCCACGAAGCGGGCGCGATCGTGCACCGCGCGCTCGACCTCGGCGTCAACCTCGTCGACACCGCGGAGATCTACGGGCGCGGCCGGTCGGAGAGGATCGTGGGCGAGGCGATCGGCGGCCGGCGCGACGAGGTGTTCCTCGCGACGAAGCTGCTGCCGATCCTGCCGCTGCCGCCGATCGTCGAGTGGCGTGCGCGTGAGAGCGCAAAGCGTCTCGGTGTCGACCGTATCGACCTGTACCAGGTGCACTGGCCGAACCCGGTCGTTCCGGACCGCCCGATCATGGAGGGCATGCGGCGCGTGCTCGACTCCGGTCTCGTCGCGCACGCGGGCGTGAGCAACTACTCACTCACCCGCTGGCAGCGCGCCGAGGCCGCGCTGCGCCGGCCCGTGTTGTCGAACCAGGTGCGGTACAACCTCGTGCAGCGCAAGCCTGAGCGCGACCTGGTGCCGTGGGCGCAACGCGAGGGCCGCATCGTGATCGCGTACAGCCCCTTGGCCCAGGGCTTCCTGTCGGGCCGGTACGACGCCGACCACCTTCCCGGCGGCTCGGCCCGGCGCACCAACGCGCTGTTTCTTCCCCAGAACATGACGCGGGCGGCCGAGCTGGTCGACACGTTGCGGTCGGTCGCGAAGCAGCACGAGGCGACCCCGTCGCAGATCGCGTTGGCGTGGCTCGTGCACCAGCCGAATGTGGTCGCGATCCCGGGCGCGAGCAGCGTGGCCCAGCTCGAGGCGAACGTCGCCGCGGCCGACATCGACCTCACCGACGACGAGATCCGCACGCTCGAGACCGCGGCCGATCGATTCGAGCCCGTGAGCGGGCCGGCCGCGATGCCCGGGCTCGCACGCCGCGTCATCAGCCGCTGAAGGAAGCTGGGTGGTACGCGCGGGAGCGTGCCGTGGAGTCGCGCGCTTGGTGTGACATCCTGGACGCTTCGTGCGACGTCTCTCCCGGTTCTTCCTGCTGGTCGTGATCGCGGCCGTGGGTGTCGGCCTGTGCGTGACCGCGCTCGTGCCAGGTACGAAGACCCTGTTCGCGAGCACGAGGTTCAGCTCGAAGATCGCCGACCACCTGAGCACACTGTCGCAGCGCACGCTCGTGTACGACAACGCCGGGAACCAGATCGGGATCTTCGCGGCCGACGACCGTGAGCGGGTGAAGCTGAGCGAGGTCCCCAAGACGCTCGTCAACGCGGTGATCGCCACCGAGGACCGCACGTTCTGGAAGAACCCCGGCGTCGACCTGCAGTCGACGGCCCGGGCACTGCTCGAGAACATCCGCTCCGGACACGTCTCGCAGGGCGGCTCCACGATCACGCAGCAGCTCATCAAGAACCGGATCCTCACGCCCAAGCGCGACCTCAACCGCAAGCTGCGCGAAGTGATCCTCGCGTACCGCCTCGACAGCCAGTACTCGAAGACGCAGATCCTCGAGGAGTACCTCAACACCGTGTACTTCGGGCAGGGCTCCTACGGCGTGAAGACCGCGGCCGAGCGGTTCTTCCAGGAGCCGCTGAGCAAGCTGACGCTCGGTCAGTCGGCACTGCTCGCGGGGGTGATCCAGAACCCCGACGGTTACAACCCGTTCTCGCATCCGGATCGCGCGTTCCAGCGGCGCGTCGAGGTGCTCAAGTACATGGTGCGCGACCACTACGTCGGCAAGGACGAAGCGTTCCTCGCCATGGGCCAGGAGCTTCCCAAGGTGCTGCCGCCGGCGGAGCACCGGCCCGACAACTACTTCCTCGCCGAGGTCGAGCAGCGCCTGTTCGACGACCCGCGCCTCGGCGTGACGCAACAGGAGCGGCAGAACAAGGTGCTGCGCGGCGGCTTGCGGGTGTACACGACATTCGACCCCCACCTGCAGTACCTCGCGCAGACCTCGGTGAACAACGCGCTCAATCTGGCGGAGCCGCGCGATCCCGACATCACGGCCGCGCTCGTGGTCATGGACCCGCAGACCGGCGCGGTGCGCGCGATGGTGGGCGGCCCCGGGTTCGAGAAGAACCAGTACAACGTCGTGACGCACTACCAGTCGAACGACAACTCCGGCCGGCAGCCCGGCTCCACGTTCAAGGTCGTCGCGCTGACCTCCGCGATCGAGAACGGGTATTCGCCCTACGACACCGTGAACGGCACATCGAACTGTGTGGTGCAGTTCCCCGACTATCCGCCGCAGACGAAACCGTTGAAGAATGCCGAGCCGGGCGGTGGTGTGATGAGCCTCCGCACCGCCACCGAGGAATCGGTGAACTGCGCGTTCCTGCGCGTGGGTGCGAGCCTCGGCCTCGGGAAGATCGCCGAGATGGCGAAGCGTCTCGGCATCTGCGCCGGTGCGACGGTGACCCGGGCCACCTGCCCGTACTGGCAGCTCGACAAGACCGACAATGACCACGGGCGGGGCCCGGTGCGGGTGCCGGTGATGGTGTACGGCTCCGGTGGCGGCCAGACGCCGCTCGACATGGCGACCGTCTACAACACCCTCGCGGCCGACGGCGTACGACGCGACCCCATTTTCATCACGAAGGTGGTCGGCCCCGACGGCAAGACGGTCTTCGAGAACAAGACCGCAGGCAACCGCGTCATCGACCCGCAGGTGGCCCGCACGGTGACCGACATGCTCCAGGGCGTCATCACCAACGGCACGGGCACGCGGGCCAACATCCACCGGCCGGCGGCCGGCAAGACCGGCACGACCGACAGCGAGACCGACGCGTGGTTCGACGGGTACACGCCGCAGATGACCACGGTGGTCTGGATGGGACACCTGTCGAACAAGTTCCCGATGGGCAGGGTCGGGCAGTTCGGCACGGTCTTCGGTGGCACCTGGCCCGCGCTCATCTGGCGCGACTTCATGACGGCCGCGCTCGCCGACCAACCCCCGATGGAGTTCGTCGCGCCCGACCAGTCGCTGTGGTCGTCGGGCCACTACATCAGCGACACCGGCCGGAGTCGCTACGCGAACAGCTCGCCCACGACGACGACGACGCCGGTTCCCTCCAGCGCCGCGCCGTCGAGCACCACGACCACCAAGCCCGAGTCGACGACGACCACGAAGACGACCTCGACCACGCTGCTGCCGCCGGTGTCGAGCGGCGGTGCACCCGGTGGCGGACCTGGCCCCGGGCCGTAGCGCGAGGGGATCCGGCGGAGGCTCCCGGTAGGCTCGTCCTCGTGTCGACACTCGAGACGCTGCTCGCGCTCCAAGATCGCGACCTCGCGCTGGACCGTCTGCGTCATCGTCGGGCGTCGCTGACCGAGCGGGCCGCGGTCGCCGCCGCGGAGGCGCAGCTCGCCGAGCTCAGACCGCGGTTGCTCGACGCGCAGAGCCGGCGCGACGAGGTGTCGAAGGAGGAGCGGCGCCTCGACGACGAGGCTGCCGCGCTCCAGCAGCGCGCAGCCGAGGTGGAGAAGCGGCTCTACTCGGGCGAGGTGTCGTCGCCGCGCGAGCTCCAGGCCATGCAGGCCGACGTCGAGCAGCTGCGCAGGCATCGCAACAGCGTGGAGGACGACGAGCTTGCGCTGATGGAGCGGCGCGAGGCACTCGATGCCGAGGTCGGCGCGCTCGAGGTCCAGGTCGGCGAGCTCGCGGCCCGGTTGGCGGAACAGCGCGAGGCGCTCGCGGCGCAGGAGGCCGCGGTGGACCACGAGATGGCCGACGAGCTCGCGGAGCGGGAGGGGATCGCCGGCGGTGTCTCGCCGGCGATGTTGCAGCTGTACGACCGGTGCCGCACCGCGGCGCGCGGCGTCGGTGTGGCCCGACTCGTGGGGCGAACGTGCCAGGGATGCCATCTGGACATCCCGGCGACGGAGGCCGAGCGGATCCGGCGCGACCCCGACGGCACCGTGGCCCACTGCGACAACTGCGGCTGCATCCTGGTACCGGTGTAGCCGTGCAGTCGCAGTTGTCGTTCGGTTCGCCGCCGGACGAGGAGCGGCGTGAGGCGCTGCTCGTGTTCTCCGACGGCGGGGCCCGGGGGAACCCCGGCCCGGCCGCGATCGGCGCAGTCGTGCAGGACCCGGCGACCGACCCGCCGGTCACCCTGGCCAGCGTCAGCCGGCGTATCGGCACCGCGACGAACAACGTCGCCGAGTACCAAGCTCTGATCGCCGGGCTCGAGGCGGCGCAGGAGTACCCGGCACGCGAGATGCGGGTGCGGGCGGACTCGCAACTGCTCATTCGCCAGCTCGAGGGTCGCTACAAGGTGAAGAACGCGGCTCTGCGTCCCCTCTACGAACGCGCGCGCCAATTGTTGTCGAGATACGAACGGGTCGACCTGCAGCACGTGCCGCGTGAGGAGAACGTCGTGGCCGACGCACTCGTCAACGCCGCGCTCGACGCGCCCGCGGCCGCCCGCGAGGGCTGACCGTGTTCCTGTGGTACGTCGCCGGATCGGTGCTCATCGTGTGGGCCGTGTTCCGCAGTCACGGTGTCGACTACCGCTTCGTCGCAGCCGGCGCGCTGTTGCCCCTCGCGATCGACGCGCCGTTCGGTCGTCCCGCGATCGGGCACACGCTCCTTGCGGCCGTCGTCGTGCTCGCGGGGGTGATGCTCGCGACGATCGGACGCCCGCGCCTGCTGCGGCGCCGGCTTCTCTGCGTGCCCATCGGCATGATGTGCGGCCTGGTGCTCGCGGGCGCGTGGACCAACACGCACGTGTTGTGGTGGCCGACGCTCGGTGTGTCGTTTCCCGACCGGGCGTTGTTGCCCGCGTGGGGTGTCGTCGCGCTCGAGGAACTTGCGGGCCTGGGAGCCGTGGTGTGGATGGTCGACCGCTTCGGGCTGCGACGCCGCGCAACGCTCGACGCATTCCTGCGCACCGGGCGGCTCGCCGCGGCCCCGAAGACGGCTCCTCGGGGCCGGGCGCCCCGGCCCCGACGGACCCAGCACTGATGCTGGCGTTCGTGCGCCACGGCGAGACGCTCGACAACCGCGAGGGCCGGCTCCTGGGCCGCTCGGATCCGCCGCTGACGCCGAAGGGACGTCTGCAAGCGGAGGCCCTCGCGGCCGCGCTCGCACCGCTGGAGCCCGGCGCGGTGTTCAGTAGTCCGCTCGCACGCGCCGTCGAGACCGCGACCTCCATCGCGCAGGCCTGCGGCATCGAGGTGGCGGTCGACGAACGGCTGATCGAGATCGACTACGGGCAGTGGGAGCGACGCTCGCTCGTCGACGTGCCCGCCGACGCGGCGGCGGTGTCGACCGACCCCGCGGCGACGTTTCCCGAAGGTGAGAGCCTCGTCGACGTGAGCGCGCGCGTCGTGCCGTTCTGCAAGGACGTGCTCGCCCGCGAGGGTCTCGTCGTCGCGGTGACGCACGTGTCGCCGGTGAAGGCCGCGGTCGCCTGGGCGCTCGGTGTGGGCGACGAGATCGCGTGGCGGATGCATCTCTCGCTCGGGTCGATCACGCGACTGGGCGAACGCCGCGGCGAACCGTTCCTTCTCACGTTCAACGAAACCGCCCACCTCCGCGCGTAGCGACGCCCACCCCGCCCAACTGAACCGGCGTGGAGGCGGGGCTGCGGGCGGGAAGGGAGTGGGCGCCGCGGTCGTCGACGACGAAGCGGCCCTCGCCCGGACCATCGGCGACGGGCATGCCGAGCGCGTCGAGCAGCGCGTGGTCCTCTTCCGCGGTGCGGCCGCCCGTCGTGAGGTAGTTGCCGACGATCAGCGCGTTCGCGCCGGCGAGCAGACCCATCGACTGCAGCTCACCGAGCACGCGCTCGCGCCCGCCGGCGAGCCGCAGCCAGGCGCGCGGGAGCACGAGCCGGAACAGCGCGATCGCCTGCAGCGCGTCACGCGGCGCGAGCAGTGGACGATCCTCGAGCGGTGTGCCCGGCCGCGGGTCGAGCAGGTTGATCGGCACCTCGCACGGGTCGAGCTGCGCGAGCTCGAACGCGAAGTCGATTCGTTGTTCGAGGGTCTCACCCATGCCGAGGATTCCCCCGCAGCACAGTTCCATGCCCGCGTCCTTCGCGAATCGGGCCGTCTCGACACGGTCGTCCCACGTGTGCGTGGTGCAGATGGACGGATACAGCTCACGACACGTCTCGAGGTTGTGGTTGTAGCGGCGCACACCGGCGGACGCGAGACGCTCGGCCTGATCGCGCGTGAGCAGGCCGAGCGAGCACGCGACCTCGAGCCCGGTCTCCTCCTGGACCGCGTGCACGGCGTCGACGACTTTGCGCAGCAGACGCTCTTCGGGCCCACGCACCGCGACGACGATGCAGAACTGCGTCGCGCCGGCGACACGGGTGGCGCGCGCCGCCTCGAGGACCTGTTCGAGGTCGAGGAACGCGTACACGTCGACCCCCGTGTGGAAGCGCACCGACTGCGAGCAGAAGGTGCAGTCTTCCGGGCAGGCACCCGACTTCGCGTTGATGAGACTTTCGAGCTCGACCTCGGGACCGCAGTACTCGAGCCGCACGCGGTGCGCGAGCGCGATCAGGTCGGGAAGCTCGTCGAGGGGGAGTGCGGCGACGGCGCGCACCTCGTCGCGCGTGAGCGGCCGTCGTTCGGACAGGAGGGCACGTTCGGCAGCGGCGATCGGCATGACGGGGGAGCGTACTGTCAGGCGGCGCCGAGCCCGGGCAACGGGGGTGCCCCGCCGTCGTACACGACCCGGCCGCCTTCGACCCGTGCCTCGGGCATCGGACGGTGCGGCTCGAGCCTGCCGCTGTGGAACAGGTGCTCGACGGGCTCCTCGTGAAGAAGCACCACCGCGTCGGACAGGAGGCGGCGGTGGCAGCGCCACCACACGCTCTCCGAGCACATGACTGCGGCGCGTTCGGTTCGGGCGCGCCGCAGCAGCCCGTCGAGCGCGTCGTTGAACGCCTGGGTCTCCATGTAGTCGGCGTAGCCACGGAACGCCTCGTTGGTGAGCGCGGTGTGGCGGGAGTCGGGCCGCGGGCGCCGGCGGCCGCCGAGCGCGGGCTGCCACTCGTACGCGACGCCCGCGTCCGGGAGCCAGAGCGTCATCGCGTCGCGCCCGAACTGCGGATTGCGACGGCTGCCGGGATACGAGCGCACGTCGACGAGCAGTTGCGTGCCCGCGTCGCGCAGGAGCGTGCCGAGCTCGTCGGCCGGCAACGTGCCGTGGCCGACCGTCAGCAGCGTCACGCGCTACGGGGCGCGAGGCGCAGGATCGCGGCGCGCTCGTCGTCGCGCAGATTCGGGTCGGCGAGGCGGTAGCGCGTCGCGGCCGCGAGATGACCGCGCAACGTCTCGCCCGACGGGTCGGCCGCGCGCGCGAACCGGCGCGCGGTGTACCGGCCGCCGACGGCCGCGGCGACGCGCAGCACGACGTTGTCGTCCGGTACGCCGGTGCGCATCAGCAGCCAGGTCAGGGCAACGTCCGCCCCAGCGGGGCCACGCCCGGCATTCGTCCAGTCGATGACGACCGGCTCCGTCGGTGTGAGGATCACATTGAGCGGGTGCAGGTCGAGGTGCACGACCGAGTCGCCCGGACCGATGGGCGCATGGTCGAGCCAGTCGGGTGCGGGAATCCGGTGCAGCAGCTCGTGCAAGCCCGCGAGCACACGGACCTGTGCACCGATCGTCCACGGCCGGCGGGTCATCTCCTCGACCATCGTCCGCCCCGCAACGCGATCGAGCACGAGATCGGTGCTCGACACGTCGTGCACCGCAGGTGTGGGGAACCCGTGCGTGCGGACGTGCTCGATCAGTTTCGCCTCACGTTCGGTCTGGAACGGCGCGCACTGCCGGTAGCGACGGAGCACGCGCCGATCGTCGAGCGCGTAGACGTCCGCGGCCCGGCCGTGTGCGAGCAGCTCGCCGGGCGCCGGCTCCTGTGTGTCGGACATGCGGGACCTATCCTGCTCGCCGTGGCCGAACGGATCGAGACCGACGTCGTCGTCGTGGGAGCCGGGTTGGCGGGGCTCACCGCCGCGTGCCGGCTGACCGGCGAGGGCCGTGACGTCGTGGTGATGGAGGCGCGCGACCGGGTCGGTGGCCGCACACTGAACCACACGTTCGCCGACGGCACGGTCGTCGAGGTGGGCGGTCAGTGGATCGGCCCCACGCAGCGCCGCATGGAGCGCCTCGTCGGCGAGCTCGGGCTCGAGACGTTTCCCACCTACAACACCGGCGAGCACCTGTTGCAGTTCGGGTCCAATCGCGCCCGCTACCGCGGCACGATCCCGCCGATCAACCCGCTCGTGATCGCCGACATGGCGCAGGCCCAGGCTCGTTTCGACCGCATGGCCACACGGGTTCCCGTCGAGGCGCCGTGGACCGCACCGCACGCCGAAGCATGGGACACGCAGACCTTCGAGACATGGATCCGGCGAAACGCGGTCACACCCAAGGCCCGCGAGTTGTTCCGGCTGTACTCCGCCGCGGTGTTCGCGGCCGAGCCGGGCGACTTCTCGCTCCTGCACGCGCTCTTCTACACGCACTCCGGCGGCGGGGTCGACATGCTTGCCGGCACCCACGGTGGCGCCCAGCAGGATCGCATCGTCGGCGGTTCGCAGCTGGTGGCCATGCGGCTCGCGGAGCAGCTCGGCGATCGCGTGCACCGGAGCACGCCCGTGCGCCGCATCGAGCAACGCGGCGACCGCGTCTTCGTGCTCGGCGAGGCCGAGCTCGTCGTCGCGCGGCGTGCGATCGTCGCGATCCCGCCCACGCTCGCGGCGCGCATCGTGTACGACCCGCCGCTCCCCGGATTCCGTGATCAGTTGCTGCAGCGGCTGCCGGCCGGGTCGGTGATCAAGTGCAACGTCGTGTACGACACGCCGTTCTGGCGCGAAGACGGGCTCACGGGCCAGGCCACGCGCGACCGCGGCCCGGTGAAGATCACGTTCGACAACTCGCCGCCGTCGGGTACACCGGGGATCCTGCTGGCGTTCCTCGAGGGCGAGGAGGCGCGCAAGCTGAGCCGGGTGCCGGGCGACCAACGCCGCGCCGCGGTGCTCTCGTCGTTGGTGGACCTGTTCGGTGCTCGGGCCCGCACCGCGGTCGACTACGTCGAGCTCGACTGGTCGGCCGAGGAGTGGACACGTGGCTGCTATGGCGCCCATTTCCCGACCGGCGCGTGGACGCAGTACGGCCGCGCGCTGCGCGAACCGGTCGGGCGCATCCATTGGGCCGGAGCCGAGCTCGCAACCGTGTGGGCGGGCTACATGGACGGCGCGGTGCAGTCGGGCGAGCGGGCCGCGGCCGAGGTGCTCGACTCCGACCGCGAGGCCGCTGCGACACGCGGCGCCGGCGCGGGCACGGCAACGGGTTCGTAGACTCCGGCGCGTGCCTGTTCTCGACGCGCATCACGACTTCGCACATCCGGTCGAAAGCGATCAGGCCTGGAGCGAGTCGTACTACTTCAACGCGTACGACCCTGTGACCGACACCGGATTCTTCACCCGCATCGGTGTGCGCCCGAACGACGGCACCATGGACGCGGGGATGTCGGTGTGGCTTCCGGGGCAGTCGCTCGCACACGTGGGCGGTGTGCGCGAATGCCACGAGATGACCGACTCCGACCTCGCTGTGGCCGGTGTCCGGTACGACCGGATCGAGCCCATGCACGCGTGGCGCATCACGGCGGCCGGTGACGCGCGCGCCTGGGATCTCGCCCGCGTCGACGATCGTGCGCGTTCCGTCGCCGTCGAGATCGACGCGCGCTTCGACGCGTTGACGCCCGCGATCGGTGTGGACGGTCGGGGCGGCTCCGGCGACGGCGCGAGCGCGCAGACCCGTCAGTCGGTGGGCAAGGGCCATCTCGAGCAAGCCGGGCGCTGGACGGGCTCGATCACCGTCGACGGTGTCCGCCACGAGTTCGCTGAAGCGCGTGGCAACCGCGACAAGTCGTGGGGGCCGCGCCGTTGGGGCGGCCCGCGTATGTGGCGGTGGTTCTCGGTCAACGTCGGCGACGACGTCCACTTCGGCGGGATCCGCATCGGCACCGACGCGGGGGATCTGCACCGGGGTTGGGTCTGGCGCGACGGGGAGCACGCCTCGATCACCGAATGGGACGTCCACACCAAGCTCGACGACGATGGGCTCACGCACCGCGTCACCGACGTGCGCGCCACCGACAAGCGTGGGCGGGTGCACGAGCTGCACGGCGAGCTGTTGCGCGTCGCGCCCGTCAGGCGCGGGCGCGCCGGCAACCAGACGATGCTCAACGAGGGTCTCGCCCGTTGGACCTATGAGGGCCGCACCGGATACGGCATCGCCGAGTACCTGCACCAGCTCGACGCGGACGGCGCCCCGGTCGTCCCCATCGCCTAGCGCCCCCAACTGTCCGGTTACTCGCGGAGGAGTGCGGCGAGCTGGGCGCCGTTGCGCACGCCGAAGTCGCGGTAGCAGTTGTTCATCAGTGCGTGCACGGTGCGCGTCTCTTCGCGTAGCTCCTCGAGCTTCGGAGCCCACTCGCGCAGCTCGTCGGTCGAGTAGTCGTACGCGAACCGTTCGGCCGCGGTGACACCCTTCTTGTTCCACGTCTCGGCGTTGCGACCGTGGAATCGCACGACCGCGACGTCGTCGGTGGTCGCGGCGACGACGGGCGGGATCGACGACGTGAATCCCTGCGGTTCGTCGACGGACACGTAGACGAGGCCGTGCTCGCCGAGGAACTCGAGCGTTCGTCGGGCGTGCCGGTCGTCCATCCAGAGGTGCTGGCGGAACTCGACCGCGGCGCGGTCGGGCGCGACGGCGCTCGCAATCTGCTCGAGACGTGCGAACGCGTGGCGCGACGGCACGAACCACTGCGGGAACTGGAAGAGGATCACCCCGAGCTTGCCCACCTGACGCAACGGGTCGAGGGCATCGAGGAACCGGTGCATCGCCTCGTCGTAGAAGTCGTCGGGGAGGTCTTTCGTGTACAGGTTCCGTTTCGCGGCCAGGTCTTCGGGGAGCTCGTCGCGCAGGTCACGCCACAGCGAGCCGGGTGGCGTCGGGTGCTCGGTCAGCAGTCGGTACGCCTTGAGGTCGAACACGAACTGCTCGGGTGTGCGGCCGGCCCACGCCGCGGCGACGTTGCGCGCCGGCGGCGCGTAGTACGTCGCGTCCACCTCCGTGATCGGGAAATGCGCGGCGTAGTAGCGGAGGCGATCCTCGGCACTCGTGACGTCTTGCGGATAGAACAGCCCCGACTTCACGAGCGTCGGCTCCGTCCAAGCGGTCACGCCGACGAGCAGCTGATGGTCGCGAAGCGACCACGCCGGGCCGCCGGGCGCAAAGCGCGGGTCGCCCGCTCCGT
This sequence comes from Acidimicrobiia bacterium, assembly GCA_024281095.1. Classification (GTDB taxonomy): domain Bacteria; phylum Actinomycetota; class Acidimicrobiia; order IMCC26256; family JAMXLJ01; genus JAMXLJ01. The sequence goes on from JAMXLJ010000058.1 coordinate 13,705, forward strand.
CCGAGTGCGCACGGTCCGGCTTCGGCATGGCGCCATGTTCGCGCCCGTTACCTCACCGGCGGCCCGGGCGATCACTGTGACGCGTGGGCTACAGGGTGAGGGCCCCGCGCACGGGGCGGGGGCGATCCGGACGCGCTTCCGCCCCTATCAAAGGGCAGGACGAGCGGTGGGAGGCCTTCGCTCGTCGAGGGGATCCGGGGGCTTGGACATGGATGATGCGCGCCGAGGGCCGGGTGAGCCGGTCACACCGGAGTCGCTGCTCGCGACGATCGACGAGGCCCGGGCGTTCGTGGCCGTCCAGCCCGTCGTGGTCCATGGCCCGACGGTCCACTGGCTCGACCAGGGCTCGAGCCGACTCGCGCGACAGGCGTCGATCGTCGACCTCCAGCGCGTCTGGGACGACGCCCAGGTCGACGCGGTTGGCCGCGAAGCGTGGACCGATCCCATCGATCACGAGGCGTCCCGGCTGTTCCGTCTCGCGGTCGCGATGGCAATCGTGGCGAAGGTGGACCTTCCCGCGGGTCGCCAGGTCGACCGCTGAAGCAGCTCCGGTAATGCGGAGATGGAGGGCAACGTGCCCCGCCATATCGCGTAAGACGTACGATTTCGTGTCCGGGCCTGACGGACGCCACCGGGAAGGGATCGGTAGGCGGTGAGCGCGGCAGCCAGAGCAGCGTTCTCACGGGCGACCTCGAAGTCGTTGCCGCATGACGACGCGTTCAACGGGGTCGACGCCGACGGACCCCGGACGGGCGGTGCGATGAATCCCGCCACGGACGCGCGGGCGGATAAGCCTGTCGTGCTCGAGGCGCCAGATAAAGCGCGCGGCCGGCTCCACCGGCTCAATCTCTTCAGCGTCGAGATCGACCGGCCGAACGTGACCGGCACCGTCGGAGCGTCACTGGCGTGGCGTCGCGAGGCTGTGCCGGGCCGATCCATCCCGACCGTCGGGTCGATGATGACGATTCGGCTCGCCGTCAGGGTCAACCTCCGCACGTCGCGCCGCACCATCAAGCGGTCCCGCTCGTTCTTCTTCGCCCTCGGTGGCGAGAACGGCAGGAAGACGGTGGATCGGAGCGCGTTCGACGAAGAAGGCGAAGCCGACGAGGTGCGAGAGGCACCGGGGCGCACGATCACGCAGTCCGAGCCCGTCGCGGCACCCGAACCGGTGCTCCAGCGCGAGCCCAGCGTGACGCCCGAACCGGTAATCGAGCCCGAGCCCTTCATGCCGGACGCATCGGTCGAGCACCCGCTGTCGACCACCAACGGGCGTTACGAGCACCCGGCGACCGATGCGGCGCATGTCGAAGCGCGAAACGGCGTGGACGAGCTCGACGAGCTGCTGTCCGCGATGCAACGCACACAACGTGAACCGGCTCCGGCGGCCGGTCCGATCCAGGTCGCGTACCCCGAGCC
>JAMXLJ010000059.1 GCA_024281095.1 Acidimicrobiia bacterium
TCTGGGCACGGCTGTAGAGGTACACCTTGAGCGCAACGTCATCGCCGTCAATCGCGGCCCGGGCGCCGGAAACATCGAGAGCGGCGGCACCAACCGACTGCTCCACCCATGTCATCAAGATCTTGTCGATCGATCCGCCCGGCCCGTGGTCGATCCCGTCGAGCCGTTCCGAAAGCCGCCGGCACACATGGAGCCGCAGCATCTCGGTCTGCACATAGGCCCACGTGACCGCCTCGCGCTGATCGCCGTGATACCCGTCCGGCGACGCGCGTACTGCGCGCTCCAACTCCTTCACCGTTTTCGCGTAACGGCCGACGTACCCGAGTTCACCCGGTTCGCGCTCGTGGCTCACGATCGTCATGGCGACGCGCCAGCCTTCGCCGGGTACGCCGATCATGTTGGCGGCCGGTACACGCGCACCGTCGAACAGCACCTGTCCGAACTCGGTCGTGATCCCATTGATCATCCGCAGTGGTCGCTGCTCGATGCCGGCCTGCTGCATGGGGACCGCGAACGCGGTGAGGCCCTTGTGCTTCGGTACGTCGGGGTCGGTGCGGGCGAGCAGGAAGCACCAGTCGGCGACGTCGGAATAACTCGTCCAGATCTTGTGACCGTTGATCACGTACTCGTCGCCGTCGACGGTCGCGGTCGTGCGCAACGAGGCGAGGTCCGATCCGGCGTCGGGTTCGCTGAAGCCCTGGCACCAGCGTTCCCGGCCGCTGATCAATCCGGGAAGGAAGCGGTCCTTGATCGCGTCGTTGCCGTGCGTGGTGATGCCCTGCACGAGGTAGCCGAGGCTGGGGCGCGGGGGAGCGGAGGCCCCGGCGAGCTCCTCGTCGAGGATGACGTCGAACACCGCCGGCAGGTCGTGACCGCCGTATCGCTTCGGCCAGCTGAGGCCGAAGAAGCCCGCGTCGTAGAGGGCGGTGTGCCACTCGGCCTGGCGGGCCCAGTACTCGTCGTCGGTCGACGACGCCGGCAACCCGGGATTGTGGTCCGCGAGCCACGCGCGCAGGCGGCCCCGGAACTCCGCTTCGGCGGGCGAGTCACGGAAGTCCATCACGCGCTCCCGAGGCGCGATCGCTCCAGCTGTTGGAGCTGCTCACCATCGTCACCGAACCACTGCGACGAGAGCAGTGCCCGTCGCAGGTACACGTGGACGATGCACTCCCATGTGTTGCCGATCCCTCCGTGCACCTGGACGGCGGTCTCGCACACCGTTCGCGCGGCGCGTGCGCAGTACGCCTTGGCGACACGTCCCGCCTCGAGCGCGGCAGCCGGCTCGAGGTTGTCGACGGCCCACGACGCGTGCAGCGCGACGCTGTGCGATCCGTGCATGAGCGTGTACGCGTCGGCGAGGAGGTGCTGCACCGCCTGGAACGACCCGATCGGGACGCCGTATTGGCGTCGTTCAGCGGCGTAGGCGACCGTGACGTCGAGTACGCCGCGCATCACGCCGACGAGATCGGCACTCGTGAGAGCAAGGCCGAGCGCGCTCCACTGCACGAGGTCGTTGGTGGTGAGCGTGCGCTGCTGCCCCACGACGCCGTCCACCGCGGTGCCGTCCGGAACGGCTCGGACGGTTCGCGTGAGATCCGCGCCATCCCGTGCGCCCTCGACGGGAACCTGCGCCAGGCGGTAGCCGTCGCGTGCCGGCACGAGCACGTACGCGACGTCGACGTCGGCGGTGCCGTCGACCGCGTATGCCGGCGCGGCTGTCGCCCGATCGTGCACGACCGCCGCGTCGGCCAGCGTCTCGGTGCACGCGACGACCGCACCTTCGGTGGGTGCGGCTCCGGTCCGGCGGGCGAGGTCGCCGGCGAGCACCGGCCCCGCGTACGCGGCGTCGGCGGCGGCGGCGCCGAGCGCGTCGGCGACGATGGCCGCTTCCACACCACCGGCAAGCGGACGTCCGGCACCGTCGTCGTCGCGCAGCCCGAGCCAGCCCGCGTCGCGTACCGCGGCAGCCAGCCGCTTCGTACGCGTCGCGTCGTCGAGGTCTGCGACGGTGGCCGGCCCGAGGTCACGCGCGAGCTGCCCGGCGGCGCGGCGCAGCTGCGCCTGCTCGGCCGTGTCCCGAGTGTCCATCTCAGTGGCCTTCCTGGGCCCGGGCCAGCAACGCGCGCGCGATGACGAGTCGTTGGATCTCGTTCGTGCCTTCGCCGATGATCATCAGCGGCGCGTCGCGGTAGTAACGCTCGACCGGCAGCTCCGTCGTGTACCCGACGCCGCCGTGGATGCGCATCGCCTCGGTGGCGAGCTCGAGCGCGGTCTCGCTGGCGAACAGCTTGGCCATGCCCGCCTCGAGATCCGTCCGTTGGCCCGCTTGTCGCTTCTCCGCCGCCGCGACCGTCAACAGCCGGGCCGCTTCGAGGCGGGTGGCCATGTCCGCGAGCTTCATCTGGATGGCCTGGTGTTGGGCGATCGGCTTGCCCATCGTGTGACGTTGCTGCGCGTACGTGAGCGCGGCGTCGAAAGCCGCGCGCGCGACGCCGACTGCACGTGCCGCGATGTTGATGCGCCCGACCTCCAACACGCTGAGGATGTGCGCGAGCCCGCGCCCCGGGGTGCCGATGAGCGAGCCCGCGGGGAGGCGGTGGTCGACGTACGCCATCTCGACCGTCTCGATGCCGCGGTACCCGAGCTTGCCGACATTCTTCGACACCGACAGGCCGCCGAATGCAGGCCCCGGTTCCTTCTCGACGATGAACGCCGAGATGCCTTCGTCGGTGCGCGCCGCGAGCGCCACGATCCCGGCCCGTTCGCCGTTCGTGACCCACGCCTTGGTGCCGTTGACGATCCACTCGTCGCCGTCGCGCGTCGCGCGGCAGCTGATGTTGCGGGTGTCGGTGCCCGCGTCGGGCTCCGACAGCGAGAGCGCACCGCGCCGCGCGCCCGACGCCATCTGCGGCAGCCACCGTTGCTTCTGGTCTTCGCTGCCGTACGTGTTGATCAGCGTGGCGCACATGGTGTGCGTGTTCACCACGCCCGACAGCGACATCCACCCGTACGCCAGCTCCTCCACCACGCCGATGTACGTCAGCAGGTCGAGGCCGAGCCCGCCGTACTCCTCCGGGATCGTGATCCCGAACAGGCCCAGGTCCTTCATCGCGGCGACGATGTCGGCCGGGTACTCGTCGGCGTGCTCGAGATCGTTCGCGACCGGGACGACGTCGCGCGCGACGAACTTCCGGACCGTCGCGATCATCTCTTCGCGGAGCTGGGGGTCGGTCGTGGTCGTCATCGTCACCTCGACAGGATGGACACGCCCGCGGTGCCGGGCGCGCCGTACAGCTGGGTGTAGCCCACCTTCGGGCTGCCGGGCACCTGGCGGTCGCCGGCCTGGCCGCGCAGCTGCCGTACGACCTCGTGCACCTGCCGCAGACCCGATGCGCCGATCGGTTCGCCGTTGGCGATGAGGCCGCCATCGGTGTTGACGGGGAGCGAGCCGCCGATCTCCAGCGCGCCGTGGGCGACGAGCTGCTCCTGTTCGCCGTCGGCGCAGAAGCCGTTCTCGGCGAGGTGGATCACCTCGGCGCCGGCGTCGGTGTCCTGCAGCTGGATCACGTCGACGTCGTTCGGCCCGATGCCGGCCGTCTCGAAGGCGGCGCGGGACGCGTCGACGGTGGGCCCCGGCGTCTCCTCGATCGGCAGCCACGGACTGTGCACCTCGAACGCACCGAGCCGCCGCGTGCGGACCGAGGACGCCCGAAGGTAGATCGGCGTGTCGGTGTAGCGGCGCGCGTTCTCGGCCCGGCACAGCACGACCGCGGCGGCGCCTTCGTCGGGGCTGCAGAACATGTACTGCGTCAGCGGGTAGTTGAGCATCGGCGATCCGAGGATCTCCTCCTCGGACAGTGGCTTGCGGCGAAAGGCGTTCTCGTTCAGCGACCCGTTGCGATAGTTCTTCGCCGCCACCTTGGCCAGTGTCGAGCTCGAGATGCCGTGGTCCTGCATGTACTTGTTGATCTTCATCCCGAAGAACTTCGTCGTGACGAACTGCCCCAGTTTCCCGTACCACGACGGGCACGCGTACTGACGCGGGTCGGCGCTGAAGGCACCGGGCAGGTGCTTGTCCATGCCCACCGCGATGCCGAGGTCGCGTTCGCCGAGGCGGATCGTCTGGGCGGCCAGCGTCAGCGCGCTCGCCGCGGTGGCGCAGCCGTTGTACACGTCGGTGAACGGGATGCCGGTGAGGCCCATGAGCGCGACGACCGCGTCGGGGTTGTCGACCTCGTAGCTGCCGCCGAACGCGAACTGGATGTCGCGCCACTCCACCCCCGCGTCCGCCAGCGCGCGGCGGATCGCGACGGCGCCCATCTCGATGCCCGACACACCCGGGAAGCGGCCGAACGGATGCAGACCCACACCGACGATCGCGACATCTGTACTCATGGCTCCCTCCGCTCCCGCTCCGGACGGCTGCACCGAGCAGAGCTCCGCTCCGTCCGCACGGTATTCATGGCTCCCTCCGCTCCTGCTCCGGACGGAACGCGAACGTGACGACCTCGTTGCCGTCGTCGTCGGCACCGAACGGCACCACCACCAACTCCATCTCCATCCCAGGCCGCAACACCTCGGGATCCGTCTCCGTGAGACGGCTCTCCACCTTCACGTCACCGAGCTCGACGTATCCCACGCCGAACGGCACGAACGCGTCGCCTCTCGACCCCGTGTAGGGCGGCGACGGGGGCGGGAATTCCTGCGTGGTCCACGCCCACAGCCGGCCGCGGCGCGCCAGCAGGTGCTGCTGCATCTCGGTGGACGCGCAGCGCGGACACGAGTCCTGCGTGGGG
>JAMXLJ010000060.1 GCA_024281095.1 Acidimicrobiia bacterium
CGTGCGAGGTCGGGCGGGCGGCCGGTGATGACGCGCAGCGGTGTGTGGCTGGCGTCTTCGAGGCGGGGGATCGAGCGCAACAGCGCCTCGGTGTAGGGCATGCGCAGCTGGGTGAACAGCACACTCGTCGGCGCGCGCTCGACGATCTTGCCCGCGTACATGACCGCGACGTCGTCGCTGTGCGCGGCGACGACTCCGAGGTCATGGGTCACGAGGATCATGCCCATGGAGAGCTCGGATTGCTCGCGGTCAAGAAGCTCGAGCACCTGCTTCTGCACGGTCACGTCGAGCGCCGTTGTCGGCTCGTCTGCCAGCAGCAGTTGTGGCCGGCACGCGATCGCGATTGCGATCATCACGCGCTGCCGCATTCCACCCGACAGCTCGTGAGGGTAGGCATCCAGGCGGTGAGTCGGGTCCGGGATTCCGACCGACCGCAGAAGCTCCTGGGCAGTCGAGCGGGCCTGGCGTTTCGACATCCCCAGGTGGCGGCGCAAGGGCGCCATGATCTGCCGGCCAACCCGGCGCACGGGGTTGAGCGAGGTCATCGGGTTCTGGAACACCATCCCGACGTCCACGCCCCAGACGTCGCGAAGCTCGCGGCTCCCCATCGCCGCGAGGTTCCGGTCCCCCAGCCACACCTCACCGCGCCGGACGACGTTGACGCTCGGAAGCAGTCCCATGATCGAGCGCGCGAGCATCGTCTTGCCCGATCCCGACTCCCCGACGACGCCCAGCGTCCGCCCTCGCGCGACCGACAGCGAGACCCCGTCGACCGCTCGCACTGGGCCGGCCGGTGTCACGAAATGCGTGACCAGATCGCGAACCTCGAGCAATGCTCCTCGACGCTCGACGACCGTAGACACATCAGGCGGTGTCGCCACCGGTCGAGTGTGCACCCGGGGCGGTGCGTTCAACAACGGCACCACGTGATCACTTCGCAAGCCATGCCTTGCCGAGCAATACGGTCGTGTTGGAGGAGGTCACGACGCCGCGCAGCTTCTTGGAGCCGAGCACGGTGTCTTGTCCGACCGCGTACCAGACTTCGGGGACGGTCTGGTTCCAGACGGTCTGCATCTTTGCCGTCGCGGCCTTGGTCTGCGCCGGAGTGGCCGCGGCCTGCAGTTGGGTGAGCGCGGCGTCCATGTCCGGGTTCTGGTACCCGTTGGGGTTGAAGGGGCCGCTGATCTCCTGGACGAGCTGGGCCCACGGATCGGATTCGCTGATGTTGTCGGCGGAGACGGCGAGGTCGAAGTTGTAGTTCACGTAGACGTCGTTGACGAAGGCGGAGATCGAGGGCGCGGTGTCGACCTTGACCTGGAAGCCGGCGTTGTTGAGGAGGGCTTGCACGGTGAGCGCTTGCGCTTGGGCGGCAGCGTCGCTGGCAGCCAGGAGCGAGATCGAGCCGTCCCATCCGCTGCTCGCCTTGGCGGCCTGCAGGAGCGATTTGGCCTTGCTCGGTTGGTACGGGAGTCCCTTGGTGCCGGAGCTCAGCGCGCCGCTGGGGAAGAGATCCGAGGACGGGTACCCGGCACCGTTGTAGACGCGGCTGTTGATCGTCGCCGGGTTGATCGCGTAGGCGATCGCCTGACGGACTTGAACGTCGGCGGCGTGATGGCCCGCGCGTTCGTTCATGATGATGACGCCGCCTCCGTAGCGGAGCCACATGTTCCCGCCGAACCCCTGCCCCAGTGCGCTCTGCGTAGCCGCCGGGTCGAGGAGGTGGACCATGTCGAGGTCCCCGTTGCCGAGCGCCTGCACCTTGGACTTGTCGTTGTTGGGCCATGTGAAGTGGATGCCGTCGAGGAGCGCCTTGGGGCCCCAGTAGTTCGGGTTGCGGACCACGTCGAGCTCGTGGCCCGGCGTGTAGTTGTTCACCATGAACGGGCCGGCCCCGACTGGAGCGAGATTGAACGCTTGTTCGCCCTTCTGTTGCACCGCTGTCGGTGACACGACAAGGCCCAGGCCTTGGCTCAGCAGCCAGGGGAACTGTGCGTCGGGGGACTTCAGGGTGAACACGACCGTCAGATCGTCCGGCGTGTCGACACTCGCGATCTCGGGAAGCACGCCGAAGTAATATTGGATCGAGTCGCTGCTGCTGAAGCGCCCGACGCTGAACTTGACCGCAGCCGAGTTGAGTGGCGTTCCGTCGGTGAACTTCACGTTCGGGCGCAACCCGACGGTGTAGACGGTGTGGTCGGCGTTGGCGGTCAAAGACTTGGCGAGTTGCGGCACGTACTTCCGGGCAACGGGGTCGTAACGCACGAGCAAGTCATAGATCGCCGCGTATTCCGACATGCCGACGTCACCGTCGTTCGTGTTCTTGATGGGATCGAGCCCGAGTGGTTCGCCGATACTGGCGTCGGCGGCAAGGGTCCCGCCGCGCGCCGGCTTCCCACCCCGGTTCTGCGTGCCGACGGGTCCGGTCACACGAGGCGGCCCACCAGACGAGCTAGCGCCGTCCGCTGGAACCGCGGTCGCGGCGACGAGCACAAAGCCCGCGGCCGCGGCGATCAAGAACGTGACGCGGCCACGCTTGCGTCTCATCATGGTGCGCGTTTCCCCCCCTGATATGGATCGACTTCGGAACCGGCCTCGGGAGCCGGATTTCCACCAAAGCGCTACAAGCGGCCGTGTGCGAGCAGCTCGACGGGATCCTGGAGATCCACCATGCCGAGATAGCCGCCCGCGATCTCGAGCGTGTTCTCGGCGGCGAACCCGAGCAACTCTTGCGACTTGCGCGGCAGGGTTCGGATCAGGTCAGGCCAGAGGCTGAGGTAGTGATTCTCCTCAGTGCGGAGCCAGCCGACGACGTAACTCAGATGCATGCCACGCCGCCATTGATCGGCGGTCCGGTTGGGACCCGCGCCGTGCAACGTGGTTCCGAGGTAGACCACCGCGGACCCCGCGGCCATCTCGGCCGGAACCGAAGCGCGCGCGATCTCTTCGGGATCCGTCAGCAGGTCGGAATCCTCGAGATGGCTGCCGGGCACGATCCGCGTCGCGCCGTTGGCGTCGGTGAA
>JAMXLJ010000061.1 GCA_024281095.1 Acidimicrobiia bacterium
CCGGAGGACGCTGCTACCTTGTCCGCCGTGCTCCGCGTCGTCGCCGTAGCCGTCGTCGCGCTCGCACTTGGCGCTACGGCAACTCAAGCGTCTGCGCGCCTGACGCGAGTGCAGTCGACCAAAGCAACTCCGCCGCTCCGGACGGCGTTCTTGGACCCTCGTCTGGGGTTGGCCGACGAGCCTGAGCCGGAGGGCATGGCGATGATGCGAGCAGCCGGGGCGCAGTACATCCGCATACCCGTGCACTGGGCCTCGATTGCACCCGCAACTTCTCCTGTGGGCTTCGTCGCGACCGACCCGACCTCGCCGGGCTACTCGTGGGATGCCCTCGATTCGACGGTGGAAGCCGCCGACAGCGCCGGGTTGACGCCGATCCTCGACATCGCCGGAGCACCGGTATGGGCCTACAAGAAGCTGCCGGACTCGGTCAACGGCGGGACGCCGAGAGCGTCGGACCTCGGTGCCTTCGCGACCGCCCTCGCGACCCACTACAACGGCCTTACCCTCGGCGTGCCTGCTGAGCATGTCTTCCAGGTCTGGAACGAGGTGAATCTCAGCCTCTACCTCAGTCCGGTCAACGCGAGCGTCTACCGCGACATGGTCAACGCCGTCGCCGACGCGGTGCACGGTGTCGATCCGGACAATCTCGTTGTGGCGGGGGACCTCGATCCCTTCGGACACCCCAAGAGCAACAAGCAGAAGTGGTACTCAGTCGCTCCGCTGGCGTTCATGCGGTCGCTGCTCTGCCTTTCGAAGGGGACGCATCCGCACGCGACCTGCAAGAGCCCGGTGCGCTTCGACGCCTGGGCGCATCACCCGTACACCTTCGGGGGGCCGTTCGGACACGCGAAGAATCCCGACGACGTCGAGCTCGGCGACTTGCCGAGAATGCGGGCGGTGCTGAAGGCGGGCGTGCGGCTCGGTCACGTCGTTTCGGCGCATCCGGTTCAGTTCTGGGTCACGGAGTTCGGCTGGGACACGAACCCGCCTCGCAAGCACGCGGCGTCGCTCAGCCTTGCCGCTCGCTGGACGGCCGAGTCGTTGCACCAGATGTGGCTCTCGGGCGTGACCATGGTCACCTGGTTCCTGCTCGAGGACTATCCGAGCCCGAGCCCCTACCAGAGCGGGCTCTACTTCCATGCTTCGTCGATCGAGAACGCCCGGCCCAAGCCGAGCCTGACCGCGTTCCGGTTCCCGTTCGTCGCGTATGTGGGGAAGCAAGGCTCGGCGAGCCTGTGGGGGAGGGACGCGACGAGCGACAGGCAGCGTGTCACGATCCAGCTTCGACACGGGAATAGCGGACACTGGCGCACCGTGGCATACGTCGGCTCGAACGCGAACGGGATCTTCCAGGCGAAGCTGAAGCTGAAGGCGACAAAGAGGGACTGGCTCCGAGCGATTGCCTCGGGCTCCGGGAACTCGCTCCCGTTCTCGCTTACCGTGCCGCACTACCCGCACATCGGTCCTTGGGGGAACTGATCGTCGGTCCGCCGTTCGGATCGACCGGCGGTGGTGTAAGGCGGCCGCAAAATTCTCAGCGAAGCGGGCGCGAACGGCGGCTAGCCTGCGCGCCGTGAAGAACACCCTGCGGAGCCTGCTGGTCGCGGGCGGCATTTTGCTGTGCGTCGGTGTGTCGGCGTCGTTGGCCGGTGCGGCAAGCCGGACGCCGGCGTATTCGACTCCGGCGACGGCGCCGCTGGCGACAGGGGTGTTCGATCCGACGCTCTTCGCGGGGGGCCAGATGGCGACTGCGTTCGCGCGGACGCGGGCCGCTGGGGCGACGTACGCGCGTCTGTTGGTCACCTGGTCGAGCATTGCGCCGTCGACGCCGCCGGAAGGGTTCGTCGCGTCTGACCCCACTTCGCCGGGCTACTCCTGGGCGGGCATGGACGCGGCCGTTGGGGCAGCCCAGGCCGCGGGACTCACCCCCATTCTCGACATCTTCCAAACGCCCGGGTGGGCGTACGAGACGCCGCCGTCCAGCGTGAACGGTGGGTCTCCGAGTGTCGCCGATCTGCGCGACTTCGCGACCGCCCTCGCGACCCACTACGACGGGAGCACGGTCGGCGTGCCTGCTGAGCATGTCTTCCAGGTCTGGAACGAGCCCAACCTGAGCCTCAATCTGAGCCCGGCCACGGCGAGCACGTACCGCGCAATGGTGAACGCGGTCGCCGATGCGGTGCACGCGGTCGACCCGGACAACCTCGTCGTTGCGGGAGGGCTCGACCCGTTCGGCTATAAGAGCAAGAGCCAGGTGTGGTACGCGATTCGGCCGTTGGCATTCATGCGGTCGCTGCTCTGCCTTTCGAAGGGGGCGCATCCGCACGCGACCTGCGACGACCCGATCCACTTCGATGTCTGGTCGCACCATCCATACACCTACGGCGGCCCGTTCGGGCACGCGTACCAGGTGGACGACGTGTCGCTGGGCGACCTGCCCAAGATGCGGGCGGTCTTGCAGGCCGGCGTGCGGCTGCATCACGTCCTCTCGGCGCATCGGGTGCAGTTCTGGGTGACGGAGTTCGGCTGGGACACGAACCCACCGCGGAAGAGTGCGGCGACGCTCAGCCTTGCCGCTCGCTGGACGGCCGAATCCTTGCACCAGATGTGGCTCTCCGGTGTGACCATGGTGACCTGGTTCCTGCTCGAGGACTATCCGAGCCCGAGCCCCTTCCAGAGCGGCCTGTTCTTCCACGCTTCCTCACTCCAGAACGCCCGGCCCAAGCCCGTGCGTGCCGCGTTCCGCTTCCCGTTCGTCGCCTATTTGCACCACTCGCGCGTCAGCCTCTGGGGCCGCGTCGCGACGAGCGACCAGCAGCGCGTCATGATCCAGCTCCGGCACGGCAAGAGCTGGCGGACCGTCGCGCTCGTTTCCTCGAACGCGTACGGGATCTTCCAGGCCAAGCTGAAGCTGAAGGTGACAAAGAAGGGCTTGCTCCGAGCGATCGCCCCCGGTTCCGGGACCTCGCTCCCGTTCTCGCTCTTCGTGCCGCGCGGCGCAGGCGCGCACATCGGACCGTGGGGCAAGTGAGTCGGCCGGGTTTGTGCCCTCTCGTGAGTCGCGCCGTGCGGAGCTTGCTGATGGCGGGCACCGTGTTGCTGGTTGTCGGAGTGTCGGCTTCGCTGGCCGTCGCGGCGGCCCATACGCGGACGTATTCGACTCCGGCGACGGCGCCGCTCGCGACCGGGATATTCGATCCAGTCCTCTTCGGGGGGAGTCAGATGGCGGATGCGTTTACGCGGACGCGAGCTGCCGGCGCGACGTCCGTGCGTCTGTTCGTCGCCTGGTCGAGCATCGCGCCGTCCACACCGCCGGACGGCTTTGTGGCGTCTG
>JAMXLJ010000062.1 GCA_024281095.1 Acidimicrobiia bacterium
TGGTGGAGGTCGGCACACATCCCCACCCATCATTGTCGCACCGGTGGGTACGGCAAGCGTTCTGGCGTCACTTCACGCGCACTATTCGCGTCAAGTGACGCCGGAACTCCCGGGTCGGCCGGCCTCAGTGCCCGAGGAGGTGGGCAAGAAGGGTTCCGATGTACACCGCGAACGGCGTGAGCACCAGAACCACGACGAGTCGGGTGACCCGCCGGCGCCGAGGCGAGAGGTACGAGAATCCGCGCGCGAAACGCCGGGCACCTTCGACTTCACCCGCCGGGCTGTAGGGCGAATACTTCAGCTCCCAGCCGGCGTCGTCGCGCACCTTCACGAGACGCCGGCGACCCTTTCGGCGCATCGCGGGCCTGCCCACGATCGCACGTTACCGGGCAACCGCCGAGGCGGCTCCGGTGAGGCAGACGAAGCGGCTGCCGGCTGTCTCTTCGACCGGGGTTCGGCGTCGTCAGGCGTCGTGTACCCGGAGCCGGACGCGCTTGTTGCCCTTGCCCTTGCTCTCGGTCTTCACGACCTCGATTCGGCCGACCTCCGACGTGTCGCGCACGTGTGTTCCGCCGTCGGCCTGCTTGTCGAGACCGACGATGTCGACCACACGGATCTCCGTGACCGACTCGGGGATCAGGTTCACACGTGTCCGGATCAGGTCCTCGTCCTCGATCGCGACGCCACGCGGAAGGAACGACACGACGATCGGACGTGCCGCAGCCAGCTCCTCGTTCACGAGTCGCTCGACGTCGTGACCGAAGTTCTCGGGCAGGGGATCGAACTCGAAGTCCATGCGTGCTTCGAGCGGCTCCATGTTTCCGCCGGTGACCGCCTTGCCCCACCGATGCCAGATCACACCGCACAGGACGTGCAACGCCGTGTGCGTCCGCATCAACGCGTGGCGCCGCTCCCAGTCGACCTCACCGTGCACCGTCGCACCCACTTCGGGCAGTCGCCCATCCAAGGTGTGCCAGACGGTGTCACCGTCCTTGCGGACGTCCACGACGTCGGCCTCGCCGAGCCGGCCGCGGTCGTGAGGCTGGCCGCCGCCCGTCGGATAGAAGGCGGTCCGGTCGAGTGCCACCGCGTCGTCGCGAGCGTCCACCACTTGCGCGTCGAACGCCGCGAGGTAGGCGTCCCGGAGATACATCAGATCGGTCTCCATGCAGGCATTGTGTCGTACGACCATCTCGGCGGTGGTCATCGATGCGACGCCTTGCGGCGCGACGCGATGGTGATGATCTCCGGGCTCGTGCGGGTGAGGGGTGCGCGGTTCCAGTCCCCGAACTGATCGTCGATCGCGAAACCGGCTTCTGAGAGGAGTCCAGCCACGGCCTCCACTCCGAGGAAGCGCAGCGTGCTGTGACTGAGCCGCGGCGCCTCCCAGCTCGGGCTGCTGTAGGTCACGGTGAACGACACGGTTCGTCCGTCGAACTCGAGCGGTGTGTCGACCGCATGTGCCATGCGCACCTTCCACCCGTTCGCGTCCACGATCTCGACCGCTTCGTCAGGCGTCCAGTGTTCCCACGCCCGCGCCGTCGGGTTGCGGGTCTCGAACACGAACTGGCCGCAGTCGGTCAACGCCCGGTGGATCGCAGCCAACGCAGCGCGCAGTTCGTCGTCGTCGACCAGCACCTGAAATGCGTGACCCGTCATGACGACGAGATCGAACGCGTTGTGCCATGGCATCGAGGCGGCGTCGCCGAGTACCCATTCGATATCGCGTCGGACGCGTGCCTGCTCGAGCATCGAGCGTGCGGGGTCCAGCCCACAGAGTCGTCCTTGATGACCGCCCGCTCGGGCGAGACGCAGCAGTTCACCGGTTCCGCAACCCACATCGAGGACGCTGGCGGTCGCCATCACCAGCGGTAGGTAGAACCCGAAGTCGGGTCGGCCCGCGCACAAGCTGTCGTACAACGCTGCAAGGGCCGGGTCGGAGAATGCACGGTCGACCACGGTCGCCATCGTGCCAGACGCCACGCCGGGCAATTCGCCAACATGACTGTCATACCCCCCGTTCATACTTGTGGTGTGAGCGGAGTGGCGGAGATCCGGGCCGAGTTGACGGCTCGCGTGTGCGCGCTCGAACCCAATGCGGTCCCACTTCCGGAGGTCGTCGCGTTGTGGGAGGACTACGACGCGATCGAACGGCAAGCGGCCGCCGCGAAGACGCTGTTGGCCCGCCGCGTCGAGGAGTCGCGTGTATGGCAGCGCGCCGGGCACCGCAGCGCCGCAGACTTCATCGCCTCGCGCGCGGGAAGCTCCGTCGGCGCGGCCCGGACACAACTCGAGACGTCGCAGAAGCTCGAGGAACTCCCGGCAATCGAACAGCAGCTGCGCGACGGCACTCTGTCGAGCACGCAAGCCGCGCTGGTGGTCGAGGGTTCGAGCGCCAACCCCGACGCTACGCAGCGCCTCCTCGAGACGGCGGTGCGCGGCTCGCTCAAGGAGCTGCGCGACGAGGTGCTGCGGGTGCGGGTCGCCGCGGACGCGGATCGGGCGGCGACGGATCGCCGGATCCACTCGCGGCGGGGGTATCGCAGCTGGCTCGACGGGGAAGGTGCGTGGCACGCCGCCCTGTGCGGCACCGCGACCGCGGGCGCCCGCTTCGAGGCCCGCCTCCAGGCCCGCATCGACAAGGAGTTCGCCACGGCCCGCGCCGAAGGCCGCCACGAACCCCGTGAGGCCTACGCCTTCGACGCGGTCATGGCCCTCGCCGACCAGCCGGGCGAGGAATCCAACAAACCGAGCCCGCGGTTCACGACCGTCGTGCGGGTCGAGCTCGACGCGCTGCGCCGGGGCACGGTCGAAGAGGGCGATACCTGCGACATTCCCGGCCTGGGCCCGATCTCGGCGACCAGTGCCCGTGAGCTGCTGGGCGAGAGCATCCTGAAGCTCGTCGTCACGAAGGGGGTCGACGTGTTGAACGTCACCCATCTCGGCCGCGGCCCGAACGCGGCGCAGAAGATCGCGCTGTTGTGGTCGTCACCGATGTGCACCGTCGCAGGCTGCGCACACGCGGCCCGCGAGGTCGACCACCGCGAGCCCTACGCGAAGAACCCGCAGACGAGGCTCGACAATCTCGATGCCCTGTGCAAGTACCACCACGATCTGAAGACCTACGACGGCTGGTCACTCGTCGAAGGCACCGGCAAACGCGAAATGGTCCCACCCGACGACCCGAGACACCCGAAGAACAGACCGAAAGAAGATTCGCGCTGACGGGCGCGGTGCAGCAGCGCGTCAGCGCACGTCTGCTCCGAGAACGGCTTGAAGTCGGGTCAACGTCGCAGATGGCGCGAACACGGCGCGGTCGCCGTTGGTGGCGGTGCGGCACCCGGACGTGTGGATCGCGACCACCAGGTGTGACTCGCCGGTGTACCGGAAGATCAGCGAGATCGTTTCACCGAAGTCCGCCGGGCAGTTGACCGGCCGGGCCGGTTCCGGCCGCGCGCCGTTGAGCTCGCGCGCGGTCTCGGTGGGATCGAAGCTCGCGGAGCTCGCGAGGGAACCGCTGAGTTGGGGCTGGTTGAAGCCGTGGTACCGACAGGCCAGGAGTTCGCGGGGGTCGTCCGGAACCATTGCCCCTTGGGTTCCGTCACGTTGGTGCACTGCCACGGCGGCCGGTACCGACTCGGGGCATTGCATCGGCGCGGACGTCGTGACGGTCGAGTCGGGTGCCGGCTCGGGAACCGGTGTGACGATCACCGAGGTTCGCGCCGTGCCGTTGGTCCCGTAGATCGCGAGCACGGCCGCCGGGCCCGGCATCGCCCAGGGCGGAAGTGCCACGTGGTAGGTGAAGACGCCCCGCTCCGTCTGCGCGTCGACCGAGCCATAGTCGATCGTTCTCGTCCCCTGCTCGAAACGAATTCTGATGCTGTGCATCGGTGAGATCGTGCGAGGGACGTTCGTGTCGCGACAGTCGGTAGCGAAGCCCTGGCCGCGGATCGTGAATGTCCGCACCGCGCCGCCCACGGCGGACGGCGACGGCTCGATCCTCGGCCCGGCACACGACGCCGACGTGCCCGAGCCCGTGCATCCCCACGTGGCGCCGGCAATCGTCGCGAGCAGGAGCCAACGGCCCGCAGTCGTCACACTCGCACCTCCACTCATCTTGGACGTCGCGCACGGTGCGTGCGGTTCCGGTGCGAAGCTGGCGGGATGATTGCCGGACCCCCGCGCACGCCGGTCCAGCTGCCCCGCGCCGTCGCTCGCCTGGCCGGCCGCGTCCAGGTGCGCCCCGTGTGGCAGAACGAGCTCGGTGGGCTCACGTTCCAGATGGGAACGGGAACGTCGAGGGCGTTCGTGAAATGGGCGGCGACAGGGTCCGGCCTCGACCTCGCCGCAGAAGCGGCCCGCATGGCATGGGCGGGCGCGTTCACCGCGGTGCCTCGGGTCCTCGATCAGGGTGCTGACGACAGCGGCTCCTGGCTCATGACTTCAGGGCTGCCCGGCGAGAGTGCCGTGAGCGAGCGATGGTCCCGATCGCCGGAGGTCGCGGTCACCGCGATCGGCGAGGGCTTGCGTGCGCTGCACGACGCGCTGCCCGTCGACGGGTGCCCGTTCTCGTGGTCGCTCGCGGATCGGATCGAGGACGCGCGCCGACGCGCCGCCGCTGGATTGATCGATCCGGCGCGGTGGCACCCGGTGCATCGACCACTCGGGATCAAGACGGCAATCGAGCTCGCCGCCGATGCTCCGCCGGTCGACGCGCTCGTCGTGTGCCACGCCGACGCGTGCGCGCCGAACACGATCGTGTCGGCGAACGGTGCGTGCTGCGGTCACGTCGATCTCGGTCGCCTCGGCGTCGCCGACCGATGGGCCGACCTCGCGATCGCAACGTGGAGCACCGAATGGAACTACGGGCCCGGCTGGGAAGCGCCGCTCCTCGATGCATACCGCATCGAGCCCGACCGTGAACGTACGCGCTACTACCGTCTCCTATGGGATCTGGGCCCGTAGCGTCGGAGAAACGCTGAGGGAAGGGCACGCCGACGCCGCGCGCCGGTCCGCGCAGAATTGGAAAGATACGTCCCACAAGACTCGTCAGGGAGGGGTGTGATGTCGAGCGCGCGCAAGGGTGAAGTTCGCGTCCACGTCGACGCATCACCCGACGTGGTGTGGGCGCTGGTCGCCGATCTCGACCGGATGGGGGAGTGGAGTCCCGAGTGCTACCGGGTGGAATGGCTCGACGGCGCCGCGTCTCCCGCGACGCCGGGCGCGCGGTTCAAGGGCTGGAATCGCTACGGACTGCTGCGATGGTCGGTGACGTGCGAGGTGAAGACGGCCGAACCCGGTCGTACGTTGTCGTGGGCGACGCTCCAGCGCGGCCGTGAGATGACGCGCTGGCAATACGACTTCGCGCCGGCGGACGGCGGCACCGAGCTCACCGAGTCGTTCGACGTCAAATGGCTCTCGCCGGTCGCGCGTCTGGCCGAAGACTGGTTGATGCGCGACCGAGACCGGCGCCGCGCCGACGCGATGCGAGCCACGTTGGCGCGAATCAAGACGATCGCCGAGGGAACCGGATCAGCGCCGCCCGGGCACACGTAGCCCGCGGCGGGGTCGATGCTTACTGTCCGGGGCCGCGGTACGACACGTCACCGCTTGCGGCGCGGTCGATCTCCTCGGGCGTGAGGAGGACGACCGTGCGCACGCGAACGAGCCCAGTCGCCCCGACCGCGAGACCGAGCGATGCCGCGGCAACGTTGTCGGGCAACTCGCAGATGACGTACACATCGTCCTCACCGAAGGCGAAGTCGAACGACTCGATCTTCCCACCCAAACCGCTGACCGCGTCCGCAACGGCCTTCCGGCGTGCCGAGCCACCCCCGCCCTTGAGAACGCCTTGAATACCTTCAGCCGTGTACGACGCAATGACCATGTACCTCGGCATCGTGGCCTCCTTCGTCGGCACCACCGGCAGTATTCCGCCTCCATCGCGGTGTGGCAACGGGCACGGATCGCGGCGACGGTTACGGCGGGCTCCACCCCCTTCCAACGCCCGGCGGGCCGGAACCCGGGGCCGCGTCATCCCGGCCGTCGATCGCGTCGAGCGCGGTCGCAGCAGTTTCGTTGCGGTGAGCGTCACTGACGTGCGCCCGTTGCACGCGTGGGGTAGGACTGCAGCGATGGCAACGGGTCGGACGCGGCCGAAGCAGGCGACGAAGAGAGCGCCGTCGAAACGGCTGACGGAATACGCGGCAAAGCGTGACTTCACCCGCACGCCCGAGCCGGCTGGTGGGGATGTCGCAACCGCCGACGGCGCCCGCCCGCGATTCGTCGTGCAACGTCATCGTGCGCGCCGGCTGCACTACGACTTCCGGCTGGAGATGGGCGGCGTGCTCGTGAGCTGGGCGATCCCGAAAGGTCCCTCGCTCGACCCCGCCGTCAAACGGTTGGCCGTGCACGTCGAGGATCATCCGATCGAGTACTTCGACTTCGAGGGCGTCATTCCCAAAGGCGAGTACGGCGGCGGCGACGTAATCGTGTGGGACTGGGGCACGTATGAAGTGGTGCACCCCGACGACCCACTCCAAGGAGTCGCAGAGGGTGAGCTTCACCTCGAGCTCTTCGGGCAGAAGCTGCAGGGCCGCTTCATGCTGATCCGGCGCGGGAGTGACGCGTCGGGCAAGGAGCAGTGGCTGTTCTTCCACAAGAAGGACGAGCACGCCGTGCCGGGCTGGGACCCCGAGGAGCATCCGCGCTCCGTGCGAAGCGGCCGCACCAACGACGAGGTCGCCGCAAATCCCGATGCGTTGTGGCGAAGCGACGAACCCGTGTCGCGCGCAAGCATCGACTTCTCGGCGAGCCGCACCGACATCGCCGCGCTCGACGACCTCGGGTCACAGGGAGACTGGGAATTCGACGGCGTAACCCTTCGTCTGACGAACGTCGACAAGGTGCTGTTCCCCGGGCGCACGAAACGCGAGAAGCCACTGACGAAGCGCGACCTCATTCGCTACTACGCCACCATGGCGCCGGTGATGCTGCCGTACCTCGAGTCTCGGCCGGTCAACATGCACCGGTATCCGGAAGGGATCGACAAGCCCGGGTTCTGGCACAAGGAGGTGCCATCACACGCGCCCGAGTGGATCACGCGCTGGCACAACGACGAGGCCGACCAGGGTGAGACCGAGTGGTACATCGTCGCCGATCGGCCCGCGACACTTGCATGGCTCGCCAACTTCGGTGCAGTCGAGTTGCACGCATGGACGTCGAAGATCCCGCATGTCCACTGCCCTACGTACGCGCTCATCGACGTCGATCCCGGTGAGAAGACGACATGGGAAGACATCGTGACGCTGACCCGGCTGTATCGCGCGGCGCTGGATCACCTGCACATGTTCGGTGCGCCGAAGCTGAGCGGCCGCCGCGGCGTGCAGATCTGGGTGCCGATCGAGATCGGGCCGACCTTCGACGAGACCCGCGCGTGGGTGGAGTCGATCTCCAAGGCGATCGGCAACACCGTGCCGGAGATGGTCAGTTGGAAATGGGAGAAGCGCTCCCGCGACGGCCTCGCCCGCCTCGACTACACGCAGAACGCGATCAACAAGACACTCGTCGCGCCGTACTCCGTGCGCGCCGCCCCGGGCGCCCCGGTCTCGATGCCGATCCGCTGGGAAGAGCTCGACGACCCGAAGTTGCGCAGCGACCGCTGGACGATCCGTGACGCCGGCCATCGTGTGATGGAGGTCGGTGACCTGTTCGCCGACGTGCTGACCCGGAAGCAGAAGCTCCGTCCACTCGGCGAACCCGGCTGAGCGCCCGGCATTCCGCCAGAAGGGATCACGAGAAAGCGCGGCGGGGCACTTGCCGTGTACGTACACTCACGGCCGGGGAAGGACACCACCGAGGCCCCGATCGAGTCGAGGCAGGGAACGCCATGGCACTTGTGCTCTACGCCGTCGGTACGTGTCTGGCAGGTCTCCTCGTCCCGCTGATCCGCGTGCACTCGCGCCAGGCGCGCGCCGACCGGGTCGCGTGGACGCAGTGGCAGGACGCCCCCGATCCCGTCACGCGGAAGGCGGCCGCTCGCGAGCTCACGATCACCGCGGTCGCCCGGTACGCGAAAACCGACGAGCTCTGCGACGAGTTGATCGAGGACCTGACGCGGTTCGGTTGAGCCCTCGCCCGAGTGAGACCGCGTGCATGCGGATCGGTCCGGTGGCGGCCGAGGCCCGGGGGAGCACCCGAGGCAGGCGGCTCTGGGGTTCCGGCCTGCCCCGGGTTTCGCTCCCCACGACACCCGCACCCACCGGGCAGGGCAGGAGGGGGTGCGGATGCCCACCTTGCCGAGCAATTGGCAACGTTTGCCTCTGCAGTGGACGGCTACAAGAACCGGCGTACGAACGCCAGGCAAATGAAACGCGAACAGCTCATCGGCGCGATGACGCACTGTCGGCGCCGGAACACGACGCTCGCGCACGACGGCGAGGCCAGTGAAGCACCACTACCGTCGCCCAACATGCTGGTGCGACAGGCGCGGGCGGAGCAGTACGAGGCCATCGGCGCGCTGCTCGAAGACGTGTACGTCGGAGGCGGCTTCACGCAGGCAGATTCTCCGTACCGACAAGTACTGCGCGATGTCGTCGGCCGCGCGGCCCGTGGGCGAGTCCTCGTCGCCGTCGACGAGGCAGGTCGCGTCGTCGGCTCGGTGACGTACTGCGAATATGGCGTGTCGGATGCGCACATTGCGCAACCGGGGGAAGCAGAGTTCCGGATGCTGGCGGTTGCCCCGTCAGCCCGACGCCGTGGCGTCGGGGCCGCACTTGTCAGGGCATGTATGGAGTTGGCGCGCACGGTCGATGGCAGGATGCTGCGCCTCTCGACCGAACCGGCGATGAGTGATGCGCAGCGGCTCTATGAGACCCTGGGCTTCGTGCGTACACCGGAACGCGACTGGTCACCGTGGCCGGATGGGTGGCTCCTCACGTACGCGCTCGAGGTGTGAGAAGGGCACGAGGCTCTAGCGCGCTCCTCCAGGTGCTTGGCGTGCCGCCGCGCCACACGGCGCGCGAGCCGGTGTTTCCACCTCGGCGGAGTCCGCCGGTAGCGTGCGGCCCGAGCGATCGCGGTCGCGACGCCCGCAAGCCTGGAGGACGACGTGGACATCGAGCAGTTCTACGAGGAGAACCCGCAGCGGAGGACCTCGGAGGAGTTCGACTTCGGTCGCGACTGGCACGACGCGGATGGCACCCGATACGAGTTGAGCTGGATACGGGACACCGGTGAGCTCTACGCGATGCGCGAGCCGGTCGAGCCCGTGATCATGGATCCCGTGGGCGACGAATACGTCGCCCCCATGTCGAGGAAGAGCGTTACCGTCGAGGTGTTGGGCACCGTGCCCACGCTCGAAGGTGTCGAGCACCTGCTCGCGGGTTGGCCCGACGAGATGGGCAAACCCAACAGCCTCCAATGGCCGCGCGACCGGATCGCGCAACATGCCGAACGTTCCACCGGCCCGATCGCGGCGGACGAGCAGCCCGAACAGCTACCGGGCGCCGACGCCTGACCGGATCAGGCACGGGTCTCGCGTCCCGAGAGCTCGAGCAACGCCGCGCACGGCTCGATCGCCGACAACGAGTCACGACGCCGGTTGTGCAACCGGAGCATGTCGTCGAGCGTCGCCTCGCACAGTTCGCCCCCGGGGGCGAATGCCACGCCGAGCCCGTCGCAGATGTCGAACGTGTGCACCAGCACCTCGTTCGCGCCGAGACCCGCCCATTGCCCGGGCGACAGCATTCCGAGCGAATGCCAGGCGCGTGTCTCGGCGGGAGCGCTCGCCAGCACCGCGGCGAACATCCTTGCAACAGCGGCGAACGCGTCGACGATGTCGCGCGGTTGCGCCTCCGGAAGGGGGCGCAGCTCGTCGAGCGGAACGTACCCGGCGTTCGCCTCGGCCGCGAGTTGCAGTGCATAGGAGAACACCACGTCGACGATGTGGCCGGCAGTCTCCCGGCAACTCCAGCTCAACGAGCCGGCCGGCGCTGACCAGTCGTGATCGCAGGTGGCGCGCAGCGTCCCGGCCGCGACACACGCGATGCTGCGGAATTGCTCGACCTGCATCCGCCATTGCGTACCCGTCCTGGGATCGGGCGGCAAGCCACGTGCCGACAGAAAATCGTCGGGCCGGGTGGCGGCGCATGTCATCGTGGTCGTGTGCCGCACGTGGTGACGAGTCACGACGCCGGCCGCACCCTCGACGCGGCGCGGGCGATGCTCGAACGTGATCCCGTCGCGAACAACGTCGTGCTCACGCTGCTGCAACAGGCGAGCCTGAGCCCGGTCGAGGGGACGTTCTGGCTCGTCGGCGGCGACGACGGCGTGTCCCAGGCGGCGGCCTTGCGGTGGCCGGCCTTCATGCCCGCCGCCATCACTCCCGTTCCGCCCGGATGCGTCGGCGCGCTCGTGGACGCGGTGGCTCGGGCCGCGCCCGACCTGCGGGGCGTCGTCGGCGAGGCCCGCAGTGCCGCCGCGTTCGTGGGCGCATGGGTCGACGCCCGCCACGAAGGCGCGGTTCCGGTCGAGGGCCAGCGCCTCCACCGGCTCGCGACCGTGCCGGCGCCGCCCTCTGTCGACGGTGCGTTGCGTGCCGCCACCCTCGACGACGTCGGGTTCCTGCGGCGATGGTGCGACGAGTTCGCGGCGGAAACGGGTTCACACGGCTCGGCCGCACCCGTGGTGAAGGATCGCGTGCGCCGCGGCGAGATCTGGGTGTGGGACGCCGGCCGCCCCGCCGCGATGGCGGTCGCGACCGGTCCCGCAGCAGGGGTCACCCGCGTCGGGCAGGTGTACACGCCGCCGGAGCGGCGACGGCGCGGGTACGCCGGCGCGTGTGTGGCGGCGCTGAGCGCGCAGATGCTCCGGAGCGGCACCGACGCGTGCGTCTTGTACACGCAGTTGTCGAACCCGGTGTCGAGCTCCGTCTACCGCAAGGTCGGCTACGAGCCCGTGAGCGACGTGTTGCGCTACGAGATCCTGCGCTCGTAGGCACGGCGTTCGTGCCCGCGCCTGGAATGCTTGCGCCGTGAGGATGCGCGAGTTCTACGACGACCCCGACCGGGCCGAGTCGCCCGAGGTCGACTTCGGTTCGGCCTGGCGGACCCAGGGCCGCGGTCCGTGGAAGGTCGTCTGGCTCGAATGGACGGGCGAGCTCGTGGCTTTCGACGTCGCGGGCGACGAGGTTGTGGTCGTCGGCTACGCGGAGGATCGCGACGAGCTCGTGGCAACACTCGCCGGGTGGGCGGCTCACATGGGAGACGAGAACGGGCTCGCCTGGCTCGTCGAGCGCTGCGACAACGAACCCGACGTCGACGAAGGGTGAACGTTCAGAGCCAGCCGATGCGCGCGTAGTCGTCCACCGGCCGTGCCGGGGCGTTGGTTCAATGATCGCGCCGTGCCGCGTCGAGAAGGCGCAGCTCGCCCGCGAGCGGCTCACGCACCACGCGCCGGTTGCGCGCCACCCAGGGCAGCGCGCGCGTTGCGTCGAGCAACCCGGCGCGCGCGTCCGCATCGCTCGCTGAGCGGCGGAATGCCTCGAGCGTCAGCGTCAGCGCCTCGCGACGTGGCCGGCGCAACCACGCCGTCCACAACGTGTTGCGCTGTTCCCGACGGCGGCGCGACGCAGGATCGCGCGACATCGACGGCCGGTGGTGCACCTCGAGCTCGTCGACGTAGACCAGTTCCCAACCGGACGCGGCCAGGTCGCATGCGAGCAGCTCCTCTTCGCCGCCCACGACGAACCGAGGCTCGAAGCCGCCGGCGGCGAGGAACGCGTCGCGGCGCACCACCGCGGAGCACGCGAGGAAGCCGCGCACGCGGGGACCCGGGAGATCGGGGCGTGGAGCGAGCGGGCTGCGGCTCATGAGGTCGCAGACCGGGTCGACGCGCCCGTGCGGCTCGACCATGACGCGCGCCGCGAGCAAGGCGACGTCGGAGTGCTGCTCGAGGAGATCGACCGCGCGTTCGAGCGACCCCGGTTCCCACCACGTGTCGTCGTCACAGAAGGCGATGTACCGGGTGCCGGCGAGCCGGGCTCCGATGTTGCGTCCGCCCCCGCCGAGGTTCGCCTCGGATCGGATCACGGTCACGTGCGGAAAGCGGGCGCGCACCGCGTGTGTCGTTCCGTCATGCGAGCCGTTGTCGACGACGACCACGGGAATGTCGCCCGACAGCTCGCCCAGGCGGCCGAGTGTCGGCAACAGCTCATGTACCCGGTTGCGTGAGATCACGACGATCGACACGCGCGGCTGAGGACGATGCTGGGGCGAGACGGACGCGGCCACGTCATGCTCGCTACCCCCGCGGCGCACCGGCCACTCGGCCAAAGCAGATGCACCACAGGCGCGGGCACCGCCAGGGGCGGAACCGCGTCGACCGTCACGTATGTGGCGATGCCCGCGGCCGTGCGCGACGCTTCCTGACCGTGAATCAGGCGCCCGGTCCCGACGCATCCAACGACGCCGCGACGTTCGCGGTGGGGGGCTGGGACGCGACCGTGCTGGTCTGCGACGCGGCTCAGGTCGCGGACGGCAAGCTCTACGTCCTCGGTGGCGGATGGTCGTTGTGCGGGCCGGGCCCGTTCGTGCATTCCCTCGCGGTCAAGATCGACGTGCCGTGGGACCAGGCCAATCGCAAGCATGCGCTCACCGCACGCCTCGTGAACGAGGACGGTGCACCGGTCGCGCTGGGCGACCCGCCCCAAGAGCTGCGCTTCGAGAGCGAGTTCGAGGTCGGACGGCCGCCCGGGATGGTCGAGGGCACGCCGCTGATCGTCCCGTTCGCGATCGGGCTCGGGCCCATCGACCTGCCCGCCGACGCGGGGTACTCGTGGATCGTCGAGATCGACGGCTCGGAGATCGCCCGCACGAGCTTCCGCACCCGCCCGTCGCGCTGACCGCTTCGCGATCGCGCGCTCACGCGGTCCGGCGTCGCGTGCCTGTTCAGGCCGTGACGAGACGGCGCCCGGTGACCACGTCCATCGCGATGCGAACGAAGCGGTCGGCGTCGCCCGCCGCCGCCCACGACGGCAGCCCGAGACTGCGGAGCCGGGCCCGGTCGTTTTCGTCGGTGACTTCACGCGCCATGCCTTGCACGAGGACGCTCCATCCCGTCCCCGTTGCAGGGTCGTACTCGTCGACCTCGAATGCCACGACGGTGCGTGCCGTCGCGACGTCGAATCTCGTCCCCGGCACGGTGCGGAAGACGACGTCGCCGTCGTCGACGAGGAAGTTCACCGGGACCACCGCCGGAAGTGCGGCGATGCTGACGCCGACGCGGCCGAACGCGGCAGTGCGCAGGAGCTGCTCACACTCCTCCGCAGTGAGATCTTCTTCGACGGGCGCGACGACCGGTACCGACGGCATCCGAACACGATGAGGGTTGTGGCGGTCGTACGCTAGGGCCGAAGGTCCCTGTCTTTCGCGTCCACGCGCCGACCTGCGGCACGGCACCGTTTCCTCGACCGGGAGCTGGGGAACGTGCAGACCGAGCAGGCCAAGAGGCCCCAGGCGACGAGAGGAGAACGGATGCACGTCCGAGCCTGTCGGGATGGAGCCCGTTGAGCCCGGCACCACGCGACTCGTTCGGCGCCCGCCGCCGCCTGGCCGTGGGTGACGACTCCTACGAGCTCTACCGGCTCGACGCGGTCGGGGATCGCTTCGACCTCGGCCGCCTGCCGTACACCGTCAAGGTCCTCCTCGAGAACCTGTTACGGGCCGAGGACGGTGTGCGGGTCGCCGCGGAAGACGTCGAGGCGCTGGCGGCGTGGTCGCCCGACGGCCCGGCGGACCGCGAGCTCGCGTTCAGCCCGGCCCGGATCCTGATGCAGGACTTCACCGGTGTGCCCGCCGTCGTCGACCTCGCCGCGATGCGCGACGCGGTTGCGCGCCTCGGTGGCGATCCGGCCCGCATCAATCCGCAGGTGCCGGTCGACCTCGTGATCGACCATTCCATCGTCGCCGACGTGTACGGCGTTCCCGACGCGTTCCGCCGGAACGCGGAGCTCGAGTTCGCGCGCAACCGGGAGCGCTACGAGTTCCTTCGCTGGGGAAGCCAGGCCTTCGACAACCTGCGCGTCGTGCCGCCCAACACCGGCATCTGCCACCAGGTCAACCTCGAGTACCTCGCCCAGGTCGTGCATCGTGACGCCGACGGGCTCGCGTACCCCGACACGCTCGTGGGAACCGACTCGCACACGCCGATGGTGAACGGGCTCGGTGTGCTCGGGTGGGGCGTGGGCGGCATCGAGGCCGAAGCGGCCATGCTCGGCGAGCCGGTGTCGATGCTCGTGCCGCGCGTCGTCGGCTTCCGCCTGTCGGGGTCCCTGCGTGAAGGCGCGACCGCCACCGACCTCGTGCTCACGGTCGCCGAACTTCTGCGCCGTCACGGTGTGGTCGGCAAATTCGTGGAGTTCTTCGGCCCCGGCGTGGCGTCGGTGCCGGTGGAGAACCGGGCCACGATCGGGAACATGTCGCCGGAGTACGGCTCGACGTGCTCGATCTTCCCGATCGACGACGAGACTCTGCGCTACTTGCGCTTCACGGGCCGGTCGCCGGGGCTCGTCGCGCTGGTCGAGGCGTACGCGAAGGAGCAGGGGCTCTGGCACGACGAGCAGACGCCTGCGCCGACGTATTCCGAGATCGTCGAGCTCGACCTCTCGACGGTGGTGCCGAGCCTCGCCGGGCCGGCGCGGCCCCAGGATCGCGTCCCGCTCAACCGGGCGAAGGAGATGTTCGCGGTCGCGCTGAGCTCGTCGCTGCCCGATCCGCCCCCCGCACCGGCCACCGGGTTCAACGGCGGCGACTCGCCCGACGAGGCGTCGGCCGAGTCGTTCCCGGCGAGCGATCCCCCCGCGGCGATGGCCGGCGCAGCGCCGCACGACAACGTCGAAGAGATTCGACCGGCGGCCGCGTCGCCGGATGAGGCGCGCGCCCGTCACGCACCGGTGCCGGTCACGCTGTCCGATGGCACGCAGTTCACTCTCGACGACGGTCACGTCGTGATCGCCGCGATCACGAGCTGTACGAACACGTCGAATCCGTCGGTGATGCTCGCCGCCGGCCTGCTCGCCCGCAACGCAGTCGACCGCGGTCTGCGCGTGCACCCGTGGGTGAAGACCTCGCTCGCACCGGGGTCTCGTGTCGTCATCGACTACTACGAGCGCGCGGGGCTGTTGCCGTACCTCGAGAAGCTCGGCTTTGATCTCGTCGGCTTCGGTTGCACCACCTGCATCGGCAACTCCGGGCCGCTGCTGCCGGAGATCTCCGACGCGATCAACGCGAACGACCTCTCGGTGTGCTCGGTGCTCTCGGGGAACCGGAACTTCGAGGGCCGGATCCACCCCGACTGCCGGATGAACTACCTCGCGTCACCGCCGCTCGTCGTCGCGTACGCGCTCGCGGGCACGATGGACTGGGATCCGTACGGCGAGCCGCTCGGCACGGGCACCGACGGTGCTGCGGTGTACCTGCGTGACATCTGGCCGTCGTCGGACGACGTCGCGGCGGCCGTGCGCGACGCGGTCCAGTCGCAGATGTTCGTCGATGCGTATCGCGACGTGTTCCGCGGCGACGAGCGCTGGCAGACGCTGCAGGTCGCCGGTTCCACGACGTACCGGTGGGATCCGACGTCGACGTACGTACGCGAGCCGCCGTTCTTCGAAGGGCTCACGCGCGAGCCCGCACCCGTCACCGACGTGCGGGGAGCGCGCGTGCTTGCGTGGCTCGGCGACAGCGTGACGACCGACCACATCTCACCCGCGGGCGTGATCCGGCCCGACAGCCCCGCCGGCCGCTGGCTCAGCGAGCACGGCGTACCCCGCGACGAGTTCAACTCCTACGGGTCGCGGCGCGGCAATCACGAGGTGATGATGCGGGGCACGTTCGCGAACGTGCGCATTCGCAACCGGCTCGTCCCCGGCGTGGAAGGTGGCGTCACACGGCACATCCCGAGCGGCGAGCAGCTCGCGATCTATGACGCGGCCATGCGCTACCGCGACGAGGGGGTGCCGCTCGTCGTGCTCGCGGGCAAGGAGTACGGCTCGGGCTCGTCTCGGGACTGGGCGGCCAAGGGAACCGCCCTGCTGGGCGTCCGGGCCGTGCTCGCCGAGAGCTACGAGCGCATCCACCGCTCGAATCTCGTCGATCTCGGCGTGCTGCCGCTCCAGTTCCTCGACGGCGAGTCGGCCGAGTCGCTCGGCCTCACGGGCGAGGAGACCTTCGACATCGCCGGCCTGGCGGAGGCTGGGAGCAACGGTGCGTTCCCGGCCGAGCTCGAGGTCCGGGCCGGCGACCGCACGTTCCGGGCGCGGGTCCGAATCGACACGCTGGCGGAGGCTTCGTACTTCCGCCACCGGGGCATCCTCCCCTACGTGCTGCGAGGACTCGCCGGCTGAGCCCGATGGCCACGGAGCGGACTGCGCTCGTCACGCAGGAGAGCGACGGGGTCGCGTTCGTCGCGACCCTGCGCGATGCCGTCGCGGCGGTGGAACGGACCGGAACCCCGTACCTCCTGATGGGTGGCATCGGCTCCGCCGCGCTCGGGCGGCCCCGCTTCACCCACGACATCGACCTCTTCGTGACTCCCGACGCCGCGGGGCCGGCCCTCGAGGCGTTGGCGAGCGCGGGGTTCGAGACGGACGAGACCGACGACCGCTGGTTGTACAAGGCGTTCAAGCGTGACGTGATGGTGGACGTGATCTTCCGCTCGGCGGGTGACATCTATCTCGACGACGAGATGCTTGCGCACGCCTCGGTCATCGACGTGCTGGGCATCACGGCGCGCGTCATCGCGCCCGAAGACCTCCTTGTGATCAAGGCGGTCGTCGCCGACGAGCACCTGCCGCGTCACTGGTATGACGCGCTCGGCATCGTGGCGCGCTGCGATCTCGACTGGGACTACCTGCTGTGGCGCGCGTTGCAGCACGGAACCCGTCGGGTGTTGAGCCTGCTCCTCTACGCGCAGTCGAACGACGTCGCGGTGCCGATGGCGCCGCTGCAGAAGCTGTTCGGCGCGTTGTACGAGAGTTGAGGCCCGCAGTGCCTCACGAGCCGGAGCCCGACGACTACCTCTGCGAGCAGGTCCGGCGGACGCTCGCCCACGACGACCGCGTCGGCGAGCTCGACGTGCACGTCGCCATCGTCGCCGGCAAGGTCTTCGTGACGGGTTCGGTCGCGACCGAGCTCCGCCGTGATGCGATCTCGACGATCGTGGGCGAGATGCTGCCCGCCCACGAGCTGCACAACGACGTGAGCATCCCCCTGATGCACGACACCGGCGAGATCGAGCACCTGTGATACGGATCGCCGCAATCGCCGACGTCCACGTCGGCGAAGACTCCGCGGGGAAGCTGGCGCCGCACTACGAGCGGCTACGCGACGAAGCCGACGTGCTTCTCGTAGCCGGCGACCTGACGCGCGTCGGCACCGTCGCGGAGGCGCGCACGTTCGTGAGCGAGCTGCGCGACGTCGGCGTGCCGGTCGTCGCGGTGCTCGGCAATCACGACTACGAGTGCGGCAACGACCGCGAGGTGACCGCGGTCCTTCGCGATGCGGGCGTCCAGGTGCTCGAGGGTGAGCGAACGAGCGTCGAGATCGGTGGGAGGCGTTTGGGCATCGCGGGCACAAAGGGATTCGGGGGCGGGTTCGTCGGCGCGTGCGCGTCCGATTTCGGAGAGCCGGAGATGAAACTGTTCATCCGCCACACCCAACAGCTCGCGAGCCGTTTGCAGGAGAACCTCGAGGCGCTCGACACGGACGTGCGTGTCGCGCTGCTGCATTACTCGCCCGCCGAGGGAACGCTGCACGGCGAGCGCCTGGAGATCTGGCCGTTCCTCGGGAGCTATCTGCTCGGCGAGGCCGTCGACCATGCCGGGGCCGATCTCGTCATCCACGGTCATGCGCACGGCGGCACGGAGAAAGGGCACACGGCAGGCGGCATCCCGGTGCGCAACGTCGCGCAGCCGGTGGTGAAGGCGCCGTATCGCTTGTTCTGCTTCGACGGCACGCAGACTGAGGACGAATCGGCCGGCCGCCCCGACGCGGTCGTCGAACGGGCATGATGGCCCGATGCAGCAACCCGACCCGGCTCCCACCGACCCGGCTCCTACCGACCCGGCCGCGACCGACCAGATTCCGGTGGACCAGACTCCGGTGGTCGCCGCGCCGAGCGCCACGCTCGTGCTCCTGCGCGACGGCGCCAAGGGTGTCGAGGTTCTGCTCGTGCGACGCAACCGGCGTCTCGACTTTCACGGTGGCGCCTGGGTCTTCCCCGGCGGCCGCATCGACCCGGCCGACACCGCGCCCGGCGGTGGCGAGCTCGAAGCGGCTCGACGCGCGGCCGTGCGCGAGCTCCAGGAGGAAGCCGGGCTCACGGTGGACGGCGAGCAGCTCCTCCACCTGTCGACCTGGACGACACCGGAGATCGCGCCGAAGCGCTTCCGCACGCTTTTCTTCGTCGCGCGCGGTGACGGTGCGGTACAGGTCGACGGGGGAGAGATCCACGACCACCGCTGGATCGCGCCGCGTGCCGCGCTCGACCTCCAGCGCGACGGCGAGCTCGAGCTGCCGCCGCCACAACATGTGACGCTTCTCATGATCGAGCCGTTCTCGTCGGTCGACGCGGCCTTGCACGCGCTGCGGGCCTCCCCTGCGATGTCGTTCATGCCGCGCTTCGTGCGATCGGCGGACGGCCCGATCTGCCTCTACGAAGGCGACGCGGGCTACGAGTCGGGCGAGCCGGACGCGCCCGGGCGCCGCCATCGGCTCGTGCTCGGCACGCCCGCATGGCGATACGAACGAGGCTGAAAGCGCGGCCGCGGATACCCGATCTCGCGAGGAGCGCCCACTACGCTGCCGTCGGTGCACATGCACACGGTGCGTCCGCGCCCCCGCGCGCTGCTCGTTGCGTCCAGCCTCGTCGTCGTAGCGGGGCTCATCGCCGGTTCGTTCGCTCTGTTCGGCGCGCCGTGGAGATCGACCGCGAGAGCTGCGCGTGCACAAGGTCACCCTGTCGACGGGCGCGCGCCCACGACCGCCAACACCGCTCCCCACGAATCCCTGCGCGCCGACTGGGTCGTCGCCGAGAACGCGAAGCCCGGCACATCCGACTGGCGCATCGCCAAGGCGCCGAAGCCGGGTGAGATCGAGGGCTATGCCGACGGCGTGAGCGCGCAACAAGGCGACACGGTCAGGTTGTTCGTGTCCACGACCGCGCCGACGTACGACGTCGAAGCCTTCCGCATGGGCTACTACCAAGGGTTGTGGGGCCGGCGGGTCTGGAACATCACCGGCATGCCCGGCGTCAGGCAGGCCCGTCCGACCGTGACGTCGGGTGTCAACCTCATCGAGGCCCGGTGGCAGCCGTCGCTACCGGTTCGCATCGACACGTCGTGGCCGCCGGGCGACTACCTCTTCAAGCTCACTGCTTCGACGGGCGGTCAGCAGTGGATCCCGCTGACGGTCCGCGAGGACACGAGCCGGGCCGCGTTCATGGTGATGAATGCGGTGACGAACTGGCAGGCCTACAACACGTGGGGCGGTTGCTCCCTGTACATGTGCCCCGGGTGGAACAGCGGCGGGAGCAACAGCAACAGCAACAACAACGGCCGTAGCAGCCGTGGGAACAGCATGATCGGCGACGCCACCGTCGGGAGCACGACGACGAGCGGCATTGGTGGCGCGACCGGCAGCAGCACGTCGACGGGCAGTACCGGCAGCGGTGCCACGACCAGCACGAGCGGCAGGAGTGGATCGGGCAGCAGGACCCGCGGCGGCAGCACCGGGAGCGGCAGCGGGAGCAGCAGCACGAGCTCGCCCACCGGCGGGCGAGCAGAGGAAGTGTCGTTCGACCGGCCGTACGCGTACGGCAGCGGCGCGGCGGACTTCACCGGCAACGAGTTGCCGTTGGTTGCGCTCATGGAGACGTACGGCTTCGACGTCACGTACACCACCAGTGTCGATCTCGACCGCCATCCCGAGCTCGTGCTCCAACACGCCGCACTCCTGTCGCTCGGGCACGACGAGTACTGGTCGAAGGCGATGTTCGACGGCGCGCAAGCGGCGCGCGACCACGGTGTCAACATCGCGTTCTTCGGCGCGAACGCGATCTACCGCCAGATCCGTCTCGTGTCGTCGCCGCTCGGTCCGCAGCGGCGCCAGATCAACTACCGGTCCACTGCGGATCCAATCCGGAGGACGGACCCGGCCCTGACGACCGTGAGCTGGCGCGAGTCGCCGGTGAACCGCCCGGAGCAGACCCTGATCGGCCAGCAGTACGAGTGCAACCCCGTGCGCGCCGACCTCGTCGTCGCCGACCCCTCGTCGTGGGTCTACGCAGGCACCGGTCTGAGGAAGGGCGACCACGTGCCCATCACCGTGGGCACCGAGTACGACCGCTACGACCCGAACGTGCCCGGTCCCGCGAACGTCGAGGTGCTCGCGCACTCGCCCGTGCGCTGCCAGGGTCGGTCGAGCTATGCGGACGTGACGTACTACACCGCGCCCGGCGCGGGCGGCGTGTTCGCGAGCGGCACGAACTGGTGGATCAGCAAGCTGAATCCGGCCGGTCCCGGCAACCCGCACGAGCCCGCGATCATCACGATGACGATCAACGTGCTGCGCGTCTTCGGTACCGGCCCGGCGGGCCTCTCGCATCCGTCGGTCGCGAACTGGCAGGGGCTCCCGGGCATCCGCCACACACGCAGCGTCACGACGTCGACGACCGCGTCGAGCAACTGAGCTCTCTCGTGCCCGCCAACCCCAGGCCGGCGCGTCTCGTGCTGATCCGGCATGCACATCCCCATGCGGGGTATGCCCAAGACGAAGATCCGGGCCTCGACGACCTCGGGCGCCGGCAGGCCGCGTCGATGCGCGATGCCGTCACGCCCCTCGGCCCTCGGCCGATCCTCGTGTCGCCGTTGCGCCGCACCCGCGAAACCGCGTCCGTGCTCGAGGAAGCGTGGGCCACGCCGGCCACGGTCGAGCCGAGGGTCGGCGAGATCCCCTCGCCGTTCGGGCTGGGCGAGCGTTCGACGTGGCTGCGGTCGGTGCTGGCGAGCACGTGGAGCGAACAGCCATCCGAGCTGCTGCAGTGGCGCGACCGCGTGCTCGACACACTCCGCGCGGTGCGGTCGGACACCGTCGTCGTGACTCATTTCGTGGCGATCAACGTTGTCGCCGGCGCGGCGACCGGCGACGAACGCATCACCAATTGCCTTCCCGACTACTGCTCGCAGACCATCGTCGACGTCGACGCGGACGGCTTCACCCTCGTCGAGACGGGCGCGCAGGCGTCGACGCAGATCAGATGAACGGCGACATCACTGAAGTGGTCGTGCGGTCAGAGGCCGATCAGGTCGGCGACGCGCGCGCGGTGGGTTGCCGCGCTGCCGAACAGCACACTGCTCGCCTGCGCGCGCCGCACGTAGAGATGCATGTCGTGCTCCCACGTGTAGCCGATGCCGCCGTGCACCTGGATGCCTTCTTTGGCGAGCTTGTGCGCCGCGTCGGCCGCAGCGGCCTTCGCCATGGAAGCGGCGAGGGTACGGCGCGGGTCGCCTTCGGCAAGGGTGAGCGCGGCGAAGTACCCAGTCGCCCGCGCCCGTTCGAGCAGGACGAGCATGTCGGCGAACTTGTGCTTCGTGGCTTGGAACGAGCCGATCGGCACGCCGAACTGCTCACGCTGCTTCGCGTAGTCGAGTGTGACGTCGAAGATGCTCTGGCACGTGCCCACGAGCTCGATCGCGAGCGCCGCGACACTCTCTTCGCACGCGCGCCGCAACGCTTCGGCCACGCTCGGGCCCGGCTGGCCGAGCACTCGGTCCGCATCGACATGGACGTCGCGCAGCTCGACCGTTCCGACGACACGGCTGACGTCGACCGAGGGCAGCGAGGTGGAGGTCACGGCGTCGCCGGGCACGACGAACGCACCCACGCCGTCGTCGCCGGACGTGCCGGGCACACGCGCGACGACGACGATCTCGGCCGCGACATCCGGCTCGAAGACGAAATGCTTCGTGCCGCGCAACGTATAGCCGGCGCCCGAGGGTTGGGCGACCGCGGCGACACGAGCGGGGTCGAAGCCGCCGGACTCCTCGGCGATCGCGAGCGTTCCCGTCGACCCGTGCTCTGCGACCGGAGAGAGGAACCGTGCCCGTTGCTCCTCGTCGCCGGCTTCGCGCACGGCCGGCACGAACTGCGACACCGTAGGCAGGTAGGGCCCGGGCGCGACCACCCGTCCCAGCTCCTCGACGACGACCGCGAGCTCGACCGCACCGAGGCCGAGACCACCCGTCGACTCCGGGACGGTCAGCGCCGGCCAGCCGAGCTCCACCATCCGGCTCCACAGCTCGTCGGCGTTGGAGTCGCCGCCGTGCCAGCGCTTCTCGACGAGCGTACGAACCGAGCTCATCGGACACTCGCGTTCGAGCACCGCGCGCACACCGTCGCGCAGCTCGTCCTGCTCGGCCGTGAACTCCAACTCCATATCTATGGCCGCATCTCTGGCCGCGCTCGCCGGGGCCCGGGAGACCCGGCCCCCAGACGTTTGCCGCTCCGGCCGGCCGACAGCGAGTCACCCGTTCGGTGATATGACACGGGCGTCAGACTACCGGGGCCTCGACGAGCGCGGCCAACGATCGCCGGTCGACCTTCTCGCCCGCCGTGAGGGGCAGTGAATCGACGATCCGCAACCCTTCCGGCAGCTTGTACGCCGCGAGCCGGTCGGTCGCGAACTCGCGCAGCTCCGCGAGCGTCACGGGCTCCGTCGAATCGCGCGCGACCACGCACGCGACGCCGATCTCGCCCATGACGGGGTCGGGCCGCGGCACGACCGCAACTGCGGCGACGCGTGGATGGGTGGACAGGACCGCCTCCACCTCCACGGGATAGACGTTGTACCCGCCGCGCACGTACATCTCCTTGCTCCGACCGACGAGGCGGAGCCGGCCTCGGTCGTCGATCCATCCGAGATCACCGGTGCGCACGTGCCCGCTCGGCGTGAACGCGGCCTCGGTCTGCGCTTCGTCGTGCCAGTAGCCCGTCATCACGGCGGGTGAGCGCAGACAGACCTGCCCGACCTCTCCGGCCGGCACGGGTCTGTCGTCGGGATCGAGCACCGCGAGGTCGACCGACGGGTGCGGACGCCCGACGCTGACGACTGCGTCTTCTTCCGGATCGTCGAACGCCGTGCCCAGACCGATTCCCGCCTCGGTGCACGAGTAGCGGGTGGCGAGCTTCGCGTGGAAGCGGGCGCGCGCTTCCTGCGCGAGCCCCGGCGTGATCGGCCCGCCGCCGACGACGATGAAGTGCACGCTGTCGAGGTCGTACGCGTCGAAGTCGGGTTGCCGCAACATCAGCGCGAGTTGGGTGGGCACGCCCGACACCGTGGTCATGTGTTGCTCGGCGAGCAGCCGCAGCGCGGCGTCAGCCCTCCACCTCGTCATCATGAAGTTCACCCCGCCACGCCGCAGGTTGCCCGGAAGCTTCGTCATGAAGCCGAGGTGCGCGAACGACGTGCCCATGAATCCGCGTCCACCACCACCCCACGCGTCGCCGACGTCGGTGCGGGTGATGAACTCGAGCTGGCGGTTGCCGTAGAGCGCGCCCTTCGGGAGGCCCGTGGTTCCGGAAGTGAAGATGATCGCGACCGCGCGCTCGGGGTCGGATGTGAGCTCGGGCGGCGAATCGTCCCGGGCCCGCACCGAATCGAGGAGCTCGCCGAGCGACGCAGCCGTCGCGGTCACCACCACGTCGGCGCCACCGGGAGCGCTGCGCAAGAGGTCCGGACCCGTGATGACGAGACGTGGTCGTGCGAGTGCGACGACGGCGTCGCGTTCGGCCGGCGCCAGCCGGTCGTTGACACCGGCGGTGATCGCACCGATCTTCGCGGCTGCGACGTACGAGAACAGGTACTCCGGGCCGGGCGGCAGCACCAACGCGACGACGTCGCCTTCTCGCACGCCGCGCAGCGCCATCCCGACGGCGACCTCGTCGGAGACACGGTCGAGGTCGCGGTACGTGACCGGCCATCCCGACGCAGTGACGTAGGCAGTAGCATCCGCGAACCGTCGAGCCGCTTCGCGAGTCGTCGCCGGGAGCATCGTGAGCGAATCTAACAAGCCGACCCGAGGGCGTGACCCGAACCGGCGCGGGCGCCGGGGCCCGGTGAACGGCCAGGCCACCGGCACGCCCGCAAGCCAGCGGGAGTTGCGGGCCCAGGGACGGCGCACCATGCGCAAGCTGCTCGACGCCGGCATGCGCGTGTTCGCCGAGCGCGGATACCACGCGGCGCGGGTCGATGACATCGTGCGCGCGGCCCGCACGTCGCACGGCACGTTCTACCTGTACTTCGCGAGCAAGGAAGACCTCCTGCGCGCGCTCGCTGTGGAATGCGCGCAGGAATGGACTGATCTTGCCGCCTCCATCGGGCCGATCACGCGCGACGACGCCGGCTTCGAGGAGCTCCGCCGATTCCTCGGCGGCTTCGTCGGCACGTACCGGCGGTACGGCCCGATCATCCGGGCGTGGATGGAAGACCAGGGCGGCGACCGCGAGATCGGCCGCCTCGGGGTGCGGTCGTTCACCGCGATCGCGAGCGCGCTCGGCGAGCGGATGGACGAAGTCGGCGCGCCGCACGCCGTCGACAGCGCCACGTCGGTGGCCGCGTTGATGGCGATGCTCGAGCGGTTCAACTACGTGCTCGTCTCGCGCCGCATCGATGTCGACGACGACGTGATGCTCGACTCGCTCGCTCGCCTCGTGCACCGCGGATTCTTCTTCGGGGCCGAGCGCGGGATGGCGGCCTCGCGGTAACCGCGCCAGGGCGCCGGTCGGCAGGTGCGGCTCGACGGCGACGACCCGCGGCGCCTCGCCGTCGATCCGCACCGAGCGCGCGGCCGCGCGGTTCCTAGTCAACGCCGAGGAGCACGGTGCTCGCCGACGAGAACCAGCCACCGGTGCCGTTCACGCAGCAGATCTCGGCGTCGGGAACCTGACGGTCGCCGGCTTCGCCGCGCAGCTGCCGGACCGCCTCGACGAGCAGGAACATGCCGCGCATGCCGGGGTGACAACACGACAGGCCGCCGCCGTCGGTGTTGGTCGGCAGCGCGCCGCCGACACGCATCCGGCCGTCGGCGACGAACGGGCCGGCTTCGCCCTTCTTGCAGAAGCCGAGTGCCTCGAACGACAGCAGGACCATCGGCGTGAACGCGTCGTAGATCTGACAAAGGTCGACGTCGTCGGGTGTGAGCCCGGCCCGCTGGAATGCGAGCTTCGCGGAGCGCACGGCCGGAGACTCGGTGAAGTCCTCCCACTCGCTCATCGTGGTGTGGTCGACGGTCTCACCCGTGCCGAGGACCCAGACAGGTCGCTGGGCGAGATCACCGGCCCGGTCCTCCGACGTGAGCACGACCGCGCCACCGCCGTCCGACCGGATGCAGCAGTGCAGCTTCGTGAGGGGATCGGCCATCATGCGCGAGCTCTGCACGTCGTCGATCGTGATCGGATCGCGGTAGTAGGCGAACGGCGTGAGCGACGCGTTGTAGCGGCTCGACACCGCGATCTCCGCCAGTTCCTCCATCGTGGTGCCGAACTCGTGCATGTGCCGCCGGGCCACCATCGCGTACTTGGAGATGAGCGTGTGGCCGTACGGAACGTCGAACTGCACCGGGCCCCGCGCGCCGAACGACAAGTTCGCGCTGCGCCGGCGGGCCTTGAGGTCGGCCCGGGCGGTCGACCCGTAGACGAGCACCGCGACCTCGGCGTGCCCGGCCGCGATCGCGTCGGCCGCGTGGCCGACCATGAACTCCCACGTGCTACCGCCGACACCGGTGCCGTCGACCCATGTGGGCCGCAACCCGAGATACTCCGCGACCTCCACCGGTGCGAGCAGGCCCGTCCCGCTCGACGCGAAGCCGTCGATGTCGCCTTTCGCGAGCCCCGCGTCGGCGATCGCCCGGCTCGCGGCCTGGTAGTGCAACTCGAACGGCGACTTCACGTCGACCCGCCCGATATCCGACAGCGCCGCGCCGACGATCGCGACCCGACGACCGCTCATGCGACCGCCGGGTGCACGAGGAGCAGTCGCAGCACGCGCATCATCACCGAGATCGCACTATCGCTGGATACGCGCGATTCCGGGGTTGACGGTGTTGAACACGAACTTGTGCAACGTCTGGCCGATGTCGACCGGGTCCCACCGCTGCGGGTTGCCCTCCTTGTCCTTCGCGAAGAACTGCTCACCGAGCTCCCACGGCCGGTACAGCGCGAGGTTGTTGCCGACGAGGCGCAGCACCTGCCCGGTGACCGGGATCGAGTCATCGGAGGCGAGCCACGCGACGCCCGGAGCGGAGTTACCGGGGTTCATGTTGTTGAACTCGGTGTACTCCTCGGGCTCCTTCACCTCGATGTCCTTCATCGCCTGGCCGACCATGCGGGTGAAGCCGCCGGGCCCGATCGCGTTCACGCGCACGCCGTAGCGGGAGAGCTCGAGGCTGGCGATGATCGTCAGCGCGGCGATGCCCGCCTTCGCCGCCCCGTAGTTCGACTGGCTCGCCTGACCTTGCAGACCGGCGCTCGACACGGTGTTGACGACCGAGGCGCGCGGCTGGCGGCCTTCTTTCGACTCGTTGCGCCAATAGACCGATGCGTGGTGGACGGTGTTCCACGTGCCCTTCAGGTGCACACGGATGACGGCGTCGAAGTCTTCCTCGGCCATCGAGAAGATCATCTTGTCGCGCAGGAT
This sequence comes from Acidimicrobiia bacterium, assembly GCA_024281095.1. GTDB lineage: Bacteria > Actinomycetota > Acidimicrobiia > IMCC26256 > JAMXLJ01 > JAMXLJ01. The sequence continues at coordinate 26,746 of JAMXLJ010000062.1, forward strand.
GCCGGCGTTGTTGACGAGCACGTCGAGCTTGCCGAACGTCTCGATGGCGGTGTTGACGATGTTCTTCGCGCCGTTGAAGTCGGAGACGTCGTCGTAGTTCGCGACCGCTTCGCCGCCGCGCTGCTTGATCACGTCGACCACTTCGTCGGCGACACGCTTGTCGCCGCCGCCGCCCGAGACCGCGCCACCCAGGTCGTTCACCACGACGCGTGCGCCTTGATCGGCCAGCTCGACCGCTTCGCCGCGACCCACGCCGTGGCCGGCGCCCGTGACGATGGCGACCTTGCCGTCGAGGATGCCCATTTGCGCGTTCCTTCCGTCGCGAGAAAACTGACGTGGCCGTCACGCTAGCGCGGGCGGCCGGCGAGTCGCCAAGGGCGTCCGGACGCACGTGCGCGGGCACGCGTCCGGTCACACGAGACGCCTGTCATCCGACAGCGGAATTCCTGGAGCAGAACATGGCCGTCGACACGAGCGTCATCGGCAAGCCGACGAGTGCCGCCAAAGTTGTGGTGGAGCGAGGCCCGGTGTCGTACTTCGCGTCCGCGCTGAAGGACGAGAACCCGATCTATCACGACGACGGCGCGGCACGCGCGGCGGGCCTTCCCGCCATTCCCGCGCCGCCGACCTTCTCGTTCGCGATGAACCACATGGGTCGCTTCGCCGAGGATCAACCGCCCGACCCGACCGGCGGTCAGAACCCGATGTTCAAGGTGATGGGCGACCTGATGTCCAAGGGCGGCCTCGTGCTCCATGGCGAGGAGGAATTCGAGTACCACCGCCCGATCGTGGTCGGCGACGTGCTCGTGAGCGAAGGCAAGATCACCGACGTCTACGAGCGTGAGAGCAAGGGCCGCACGATGACCTTCATCGTCATGGAGACGGTCTGGCGTGACGACGCGACCGGCGAACCGGTCGTCACCGAACGCTTCAACCTGATCCATCGCGCGTAGGGCGGTCGCGGGAGACGCGTTCGGCCTCACGCTTCCGGCTTGACGCCTCCGGCCGGAGATCAGGTCCCGACGAGCGCGCCCTGCGGCATTGGTGAGATGTCGACGGTCTCGGCGCCGCCGGCGGGGCCGATGGCGACGAGGCGGCCGTCGTCGAGCGTCACGAACAGCCAGTCGCCGCTCCACGCGAGCGCGCTGGCGTGCCCGCCGGCGTCGACGACACGCGCAACGCCCGATCGCACCACGAGGACCCGCGTGCTGTCGCTGTTCGGCGCGTTCGTGAGCACGGCCAGCGCCCCGCTGTCCTGACCGAGCGCGCTCGGGCCGATCGCCCAACCCGACGGGACCGCCGTGTCGATCCGGCGGTCGCCGCGCCCGTTCAGATCGGTCAGCACGACCGTGCACGACCTCTGCGCGCAATCGAGCGAAACGGCTGATGTGCCGGCCATGCCGAGCACGATGTCCTGGCGTGAGATCGCGCGGCTTCTCGTGGCGGATCCGATCACACGACGACCGTCCTCGACCCGGTCGAGCACCGGGCCGTCGCCGTCGAGCACGCCGATCGGCCGCCCCATCCCGATGCGCGCCGGCGTGAACGACGACGGGCCGCGCTCGCCGGTGACGGGAGACACCAGGTTCAGCTGCCAGCCCGATGTCGTCGCGACCGCCAGCCATACCCACAGGCTGCTGGCGGATCGGAAGACGGCGTCGGCCGGCCCCAGATCGACGGCCGGACGGTCGAGGCTCCGGTTCACCGCGTACGCGCGCCCGTGCACGACCGCGGCGAAGCTGTCGCCCGCGGCCACGACCGCAGTCGGCGTGCCGTCCGGAATGCCGGCGAGCCGCACCACGCGCTCCACACGCGCGTCGACGTCGACCGCCTCGATGCGGTCGTAGGCGATGCTGACGACGTGGGCACCCGTGGTGACGTCGAGCATCCGGGGTGACGGCACGGCGTGCATGTCCGACACGGAAGAGCCGGGATTGCCGATGAGCACCGCGAGCATCGCGATCACCGCGAACAGCAGCACCCACAGCGGGGTGCGGGACGCCCGGTCGGAGTGCACCCGCCGGCGCACGGTTCCGAGCCCGAACGCGAGCTGCGCGAACTGCTCGTCGAACGCCTCGCGCTCGATGCTCCGGCTCGGAGGCGGCACGTCGTCGAGATCGACGATGACGAGGTCGCTGGCTTCGCCGAGCTCCACGAGGGTTCCGTGGCGCGCCACGCTGAAATGGTACGACCCCGGCGGCGTTTCCGTGCCCGGTGTCGCGGAACGAGCCCTCGGGCTTCAGGATGTGGAACAAACCGGCGTCACTCGACCGCGCCGTCGGCGCGCAGCTGCTCCTGTTCGTCCGTCGACAGCCCGAGCAGGTCGCCGAGCACCCAGTCGTTGTCCTGCCCGAGCGTGGGCCCGCTTCGGTCGTAGCCGCTCGGTGCGTTCGACAGTCGAAATCCGTTGCGCTCGTACAGCGTCGGCCCCGTGAAGGGATGGGCGAGCTCGACGAAGTGCTCGCGTGCGGCGACCTGCGGGTCGAGATGGATATCGCCGAAGTCGGCCACGGGCACCGCTTCGATGCCGGCGTCCTGGAGCAGCGACGCGACCTCGTCGCGAGACCGCGTACGCGTCCACGCCGCGACCGCGCCCTCCACCTCGTCGATGCGGGCTTTGCGGGCGTCGACAGTGTCGAGCGACGGGTCGTCGACGCCGATGATCGACGCGAGACGCTTCCACTCGTCGTCGGCCCATGCCGCGATCGCGACCCAGCGGTCGTCGCCGCGGCAGGGGAACGCGCCGTGCGGCACCGCCCGCGACGAGCGGTTGCCATCACGCATACCGATGACGCCCTCCCGTTCGTATTCGAGGATCCACGGTGACAGCGTCCAGATGCCGACCTCGACCTGTGACAGATCGAGGTACGCGCCCCGGCCGGTGCGCCGTCGGTAGAGCAGCGCGGCGCCGAGTGCCGCCGCGACATAGCGGGGCGCGAGCGAGTCGGTGATCGTGCCGAACGGGCCGACCGGTTCGCGGTCGGGCCAGCCCGTCAGCCAGTTGTATCCCGACAGCGCGGCACCCTGGCTGCCGAAGCCGGGATAGTCGCGGTGGGGGCCGGTCTGACCGTTGAGGCACGCGCTGATCATCACGAGGTCCGGCTTGACCTGAGCGAGCGCGTCGTAGTCGAGACCGAAGCCGCGCATGGCGCGCGGAGCGAAGTTCTCGGCGACCGCGTCCGCCCACTCGACGACGAGCCGGCGCACGAGCTCGACGGCGCGCGGATGCTTGAGGTTGAACGTCACGTTGCGCTTGTCGACGTTGAGTGCGTCGTACAGCACCGAGCCCTCGAGCCCGTGCGGGTTGTTCGGGCCCAGCGCGTACACACGCAGGAAGTCGGGCCGGCTCTTCGACTCGACCCGCAGCACCGTCGCGCCGTGCTCGGCGAAGTACCGAGTCGCGATCGGCCCCGCCGCTCCCGAGCCGAACTCGAGGATGTTCACCCCCGCCCACGCCCCACCCCCTTCGCTCAGTTGGGACGATTTGCCGGTCAGAGGGCTGGAAATCGTCCCAACTGACGGGATGGTGGAGGGGTCGGTGGAGCCGAGTGCCGGCGCCGGGTGCTCGGCGCGCGCGGGTGCGGCTTCGCCGTCGGCGCTGCGCACGACGACGAACGAGCGCGGGAAGCGCTCGATGTCCCCGACCGGTCCGAAGAAGTCGCGCGAGGCGAGCTGTGTGTTCGCGAGCAGCTCGCGGGGCGAGTTGGCCGGGGCGATCATGAGGTTGGTCGCGCACGCGATGTCGTAGAGCTCCTGCATCGTGTGGCGCGAGAAGTAGTCCGAGAGCGCGACCTCCATGGCTTTGAGGTCTTCGTCGCTCGCCGTGTTGGGGGAGAACTCGTTCCAGTCGCGGTCGGTCATGACGGCGGCGTCGATGCCGTCGGCGGCGACGAGCTTGGTGAGGGTCTGCAGCGTCGGGACGCGGGCCTTGCCGCCGCGAAGCCCGAACGAGACATAGCCGTCGAGGGTGGGCCAGATCTCGCGGGTGCGGCCGATGTTGGCGCCGCGGCGGGTGCCCCGCTCGCCCGTCTTCGGGAAGCTCGAGGGCCCCGACATGCTCGCGATGAACACGACTTCCTGCATCGACAGGTCGACGTGCTGCGGCCGGCCCGATGCGAGCGCGGTGATGGCCGCGAACGCGGCCTCGCCGCCGGTGTGCGCGTACCCCGACGGCTCAGTGCACCGCACGGGCGCGCGGTCGGGGTCGCCGGTGCTGTACATGTTGCCGCTCGAGGCCATGACGCCGAGATCCGACGCTCGCCATCCGGCGCGCGGACCGCTCACGCCGAACGGCGTGACGCTGACCCACACCGACTGCGATGCCCGCGCCGGGTCGAGCGCCCATGCACCGGGGAAGCCGGGCGTGTCGATCACGACGTCGGCCGCGGCCAGCAGCCGCGCGACCGCAGGGTCGTCGTCCGACGCGGCCACGACACTGCGCTTCCCCGCGTTCCAGGCCGCGAAGCGATGGGGGAGTGTGCGCAGCGGGTCGCCGCTCGGCGGTTCGACCTTGACCACGTCCGCGCCGAGGTCGGCGAGGACCCGGCCCGCGATCGCGGCGGGCTCGCCGGCCAGGTCGACGACGAACACCCCTTCGAGCAGCGATTGCATGGGCCCTCGGTCTCCCCTCCGGTGCCTGATCTGACGCGCGCGTCACCCTACCGTCGGGCCCGTTCGGGGCCACGAGCGGTCTCTGACGGTCCGTCAAGATTGACACGGTTGTTAGTTGACACTGACGTCAGGGAACTGGACAATGCCAGACGCGCACCGCCAAGGGCGCGCACGCGACCGGGAGGACGTCCCATGTCGAAGTACCGGCTCGTCGACGCGGACTGCCACATCCTCGAACCGCGCGACATCTGGAAGAACCACCTCCCGAAGAAGTACCAGGACAAGGCGCCCCAACTCGTCAAGGACGTCGACGGCGGCGATGCCTGGCAGTTCGCCGGCGCGTCCGCGCCCGATCCGATCGGGCTCACCGCGACGCCGGGAATGTCGTTCGACCAGTTCCGCTGGACTGGCGTCACCTACGACCAGGCCCGTCCCGGTTGTCACAACGGCGCCGAGCGCCTCAAGGACATGGACATCGACGGTGTCGACGCGGAATTGCTGTACGCGCCGCAGCGGACCATCGGCCACTTCCTCGGCGACGAGGACGACGACTTCGTGCTCGCGGGCGTCGAGGCGTACAACTCGTTCCTCTTCGACGAGTTCTGCGCGCCCGACCCGACGCGGCTCATCGCGCTCGCGCAGATGCCCTCGCTCGGTATCGACAGCGCCGTCGACGGCCTGCGCAAGGCCAAGGCGCGCGGCTCGAGAGCGGCGGTGATCTCCAACTGGCCGTCGGGCGGGACGTCGGTGTCGACGGCCGACGACCCGTTCTGGGCCGCGGCGTGTGACGAGGGCATCCCGGTCGCGATCCACATCAACGTGATCTCACGCGAGCAGCGACAGGCCCAGCGCAAGGCTGCGGCGAAGGGCGGCCAGACGGTCTACGGCGGCAAGGGTGAGGCGGCGAAGGCGAAGGCGGTCGGAGGTCTCGGCAGCGTGTTCTCGACCGTGCCCGCGAACATCTCGCAGATGATCTTCACGGGCGTCTTCGAGCGCTTTCCCGAGCTGCACGTCGCCTGGATCGAGACCGGCGTCGGCTGGTTGCCGCATTTCCTCGAGATGATGGACGACAAGTACTGGCGGAACCGGTCGTGGGGCGAGCTGCCGATCAAGGAGCCGCCGTCGTACTACTGGTACCGCAACATGAGCGCGACGTTCATCACCGACCGTTCGGGCATCGACCTGCGTCACAAGGTCGGGGTCGGGAACATGATGTGGTCGAGCGACTACCCGCACCACGGCAACGACTGGCCGTACTCACGGCGCGTCATCGAGGACACGATGGGCGGCCTGCCGAGCGACGAGCGTCATGCGATCGTCGCCGGCAACGCGGCGCGCATCTTCCATCTCGACGACTCGTCGGCCTGACTCGTCGGCCTGACGCGTCAGCTCTCGACGACGGGGACTTCACCCGACTCGTCGACGTCGACGGATCGGCCGGCGCGCGGGTTGTCGCGTTCGACCGCCTGCAGGGTCAGCCGTTGCAGCGTGCGCTCGTGCACGTACTGGACGATCCGCGTGACGATCGGGAGGAGGTTCGACGCGGACGCAGCGGTCGTGTCCTGGAACGCCTCGAGCTCGCCCGGCCTCCACGCCGGCCCACGATCGCCGCGGAAGAGCTCGAGCACCTGGAGCTGCATCTGCTCGACGCCGAGCGCGTAGATCGACACGAGCTCGACCACGACGTCGGCCGGCATCCCGAGCCGGTGCAGGTCGGCCGCGGCCCGCATGACGTCGAGGTCGGCCGCGTCGTACGCGTCACGCCCGAACTCCTCGGGATCGCGCAACAGCGTGGCCGCGCGCAGTCTCGTGGCGAGCTCCGGGTCGATGCCCGAGCGCTCGACGAGGGCATCGAAGTCGTAGGCCGCGCCGGTGGAGCCGAAGATCCCGTCGATCATCCCGGGGCGGTCGGCGTCGAGCAGGGCTCGGATCGCGGCCAGGGAGAAGCGGCGTTCCTGCAGCTCCCGGATGCGCTCGAGCCGCTCGAGGTGCTCGAGGCCGTAGACCTTCGTGCGCCCCTCGCGCGTGGCCGGGGGGAGCAGCCCTTCTCGCTGGTAGAAGCGAATCGTGTCGACGGTCAACCCGGCTTCGTGCGCCAGGTCGTCGATGCGCCACCGCGCCGCGGGGGTGGTCATGGCTGTGGGCATGTTGTCACGTCGTGTGACCCTAGTCACAGTTTGCGAGCGTCTACTTTGAGAGTAAACACTCTAAAGTAATGAAGGTGCAGTGTCGAGAGTCCAGTGAACCGAGAGTTCCGGGGAACACGGACCCGCGACACACCGCGTGCCGGCGCGACGTAGCGCAGGCTCAGGAGCAAGGACGACAGCGATGACCGCCAGCACGACCAGTATCGAGGTCCGCCGCCAGGCCGAGCGCCGTCAGGCCGCGCTCGCGTGGGTGGCCCGGCAGCTCGAGTGGGAGCGGACCCTCAACGGTCTGCGGGCCCGCCGGCACGCCGACGCCGAACAGCGCGCGGCCTGACCGCCTGAATCCTGCGCGCCTGCCCCCCGGGCGCGTCGTTACGACGCCGCGCGCGTCGGGTCACGAACCCCCCTCGTGAGCCCGGCGCCCGTGGCGTCGTTTCCTGTGTGCCGCCGCTGCGCTCAGCGCAGCACCCAGCGGGGAAACGTGGCGTCGCCGACCGGCTGGAACACGACCTCGACCGGTGCACCGATCTCGATCGTCGCCGGGTCCACCGAGTTGATGTCCGCGTCGGGCGCCGCGACGAGGTTGCCGACGAAGCGGATGGTCGGGTCCTCGTCGAGCGCGACCACGATCACGTTGTAGGGAGCGAGCTCCGAGTATGCGGGGAGTAGCGGCGGGTGGGGGACCACGAACGACCAGATCGTCCCGCGACCCGACGTCGGCTCGAAGCGACGCCTCGTCGAGCGGCAGTACGGGCACATCGGTCGCGGCGGCATCCGCCGGCGACCGCACGCCTCGCACGCCTGCACCAACAGCTCGCCGCGGGCACAGCCCTGCCAGAACGGCGACGCCTCGTCGCCTTCGAGCAACGGCAGCAAAAATTCAGGCATCTTTCGGGCCTGTCTCCTTACTTCCTCAGGATGAGCGCGCTGGTGGGGACACCTTCGCCGCTCGTGACGAGACAGTTGCCGGCTCCCTCGACTTGCGCGGTCGACGTGCCCCGCACCTGCCGCACGCCTTCGGTGATCAGGTTGAAGCCGTGCACGTACGCCTCGCTCATGCCGGCGCCGGAGGTGTTGACCGGCAGGCGGCCGCCGAGCTCGATCGCGCCGTCGTCGGTGAACGGGCCACCTTCGCCGCGTTTGCAGAAGCCGTAACCCTCCAGCGACAGGATGATCAACGGGCTGAACGCGTCGTAGAGCTGTGCGACCGCGATGTCGTCGGGCCGGAGCTCCGACGTCGCCCAGAGCTTGTCGGCGCAGACCCACGCGGGGCCGCGCAGCGGGTCGTCGTTGAAGTAGTTCGTCATCGTCTGGTGCTGCGTCGGGATGCTCTGCGCGAACGCGTGGACGTACGCGGGCGGATGGGGAAGGTCGCGTGCGCGCGCGGCCGACGTGATCACGACCGCGAGCGCGCCGTCGGTCTCCAGACAGTTGTCGAACAGGCACAGCGGCTCGGAGATCCAGCGCGCGTTCATGTAGTCGTCGCGTGTCAGCGGCTTCTCGTACATCGTCGCCGCTGGATTGCGGTTCGCGTGCTTCCGTGCCGCGATCGCGACGTTGGCGAGATGGTCCCGCGTCGCGCCGTACTCGTGCATGTAGCGACGGGTGAGCATCGCGATCTCGTCGACCGGGCGCAGAAGACCGAACGGGCGCGACCACTGGAACTGCTCGCCGACGCGGCGCTCGATCTGGGCCCACGGGCGGCTCGTCGCCGCCGCGCGCTTGCGGGCGCGCCACGCCACCACGATCTCGGCCTGCCCGGTCACGATCGCCATCGCGGCCTGCCCGACGACACCGCAGCCCGCGCCGCCGCCGAACCCGATCTGGCTGAACCACGTGATGTCGCCGAGGCCGACACTGCGGGCGACGTCGACCTCGCGGTTCTGTTCCATCGTGTACGAGGCGAGCCCGTCGACCTCGCTCGGCGCGATGCCGCAGTCGTCGAGTGCCGCGGAGATCGCCATGCACGCGAGCTCGAGCTCCGACTCCGGCACCCCTTTGCCGAACTTGGTCTGGCCGATGCCGACGATGGCGGTCCGGTCGGTGAGCGGGCCGCTCACCATCCCTTGAACTCCGTGGGCCGTCGCTCCATGAACGCGGCGACACCCTCTTTCGAGTCGAGCGTGTGGCTGATCAGCTCGACGTACGTGCCCTCCTCGCGCAGGAACGCCTCGCGGTCGAGTGTGAGCGCGTCGTGCAGGAGCCGCTTGGACCAGCCGATCGCCTTCGTGGGCCCGGACGCGAGCCGTTCGGCCCATTCCTTCGCCGTGCCCTGGAGCTGGTCGGCCGGCACGACCTTGTTGACGATGCCGATGCGTTCCGCGTCGGCCGCGCTCAGGTCGTCGCCGAAGAACATGAGCTCCTTCGCCTTGTGCAAGCCGACGAGCCGCGGGAGGAGATATGCGGCGCCGCCGTCGGGCACGAGGCCGCGGCGCACGAAGACCTGGATCAGTCGCGCGTTCTCGGCTGCGATGACGAGATCAGCCGCGAGTACCAGCATGGCGCCGCCGCCGGCCGCGGTGCCGTTCACGGCGGCGATGATCGGTTTCTCGCAGTCCTGCATCACCGACATCAGCTGCTGGAAGCCGGCCCGCATCGTCTGGATGGCGGTGCCGGCGATCATGTCGGGCGCACCCTCGGGCTGGGGCTTGGGATCGGGCCGGACCGCGAGGTCGGCGCCGGTGCAGAAGTGCCGATCGCCCGCGGCGGTGAGCACGACGGCGCGCACCGCAACGTCGGCGTGGGCGCCCTTGAAGTGCTCGATCAACCGATCGCGCACGTAGAACGGGATCGCGTTGCCGCTCTGGGCCCGGTTGATGGTGAGCCAGAGGACTCCATTGTCCAGACGGGCGAGCAGCTCTTCGTCGGCTCGAGCGGCGAAGTCGGTGTCGGTCACGGGTCTACTCACTTCCTGACGACGAGGGCGTCGAGCGCGACCGCACCGCGCGGTCGTACGACCAGGGGATTGATGTCGAGCTCGGCGATGTCGCCGGCGAGATCGAGGGACAGACGCTGCACCTTCGTGATCACGTCGACGAGGGCATCGACGTCGACCGGCTTACGGCCCCGCACACCGGTCAGCAACGGGTACCCCGCGAGCTCGCGCAGCATACGGTGCGCCTCGTCGCCGTCGAACGGCGGCACGCGGAACGTGACGTCCTTCAGGACCTCGACGAAGATGCCGCCGAGGCCCGCCATGACGACCGGGCCGAAGAGCGGATCCTGCGAGACCCCCACGACGGTCTCGACGCCGCCGCTGACGAGCTCGGACACGATCACTCCGTCGAGGCGGACGTGCTTCCCCCCGGCGCGCTGCGCGCGACGGAGCATCACGTCGTAAGCGGTGCGCACCGCCTTTGCCGAGTCGACGCCGACCTCGACGAGCCCGAGGTCGCTCTTGTGCAGCAGGTCGGGCGACGAGACCTTCATCACCACGGGGAACTTGAGGCTCTGCGCGGCGCGCACCGCAGCCGCGGCCGACTCGCACAGGATGTCGCGCGACGGCTTGATGCCGTACGCCTTCAGGAGTTGCTTCGACGCGTGCTCGGAGAGCGCTTCACCCGGCTGCGCCGCCTCCAGGACCTTACGAGCGCGTGTCGCAGCGGCCAGCGGCTCGGTGGGCGCGTCGTCGAACGGTGACCGGTAGCGCGTGGCGAACGTCCAGTAGTCGAGATAGGCCTTGACCGCTTGAACGCAGTTGTGAAACGTGCGGAACACCGGCAGCTGCGACGCCAGGAGCACGTCGCGGTAGGCCGGCTCCGTGCCGACGGGCGAACCCCACACGACGAAGATCGGCTTGTCGGTGGTCTTCGCGACCTCGACGAGATCGCGAGCGAGCGGCATCGACATCGCCTCGAGCGCGCCGGTGATCGGGCAGATCAGGATGTCGACGTTGGGGTCGGCGATGATCAGGTCGAGGATCTTGCGGCCTGCCGGTCGCATCACCGGCGGGCCGCCGCAGTCGACGGGGTTGCTGACCCGCAGATACTTCGGGATCAACCCGTCGTGCAACGCCCGCTGCGTCTCCTCGGTGAGCTCCGGGAGCCGCAGGCCCGCGGCGGCCGCCATGTCGGCCATGTGCGCCCCGGTGCCACCGGAGATCGCATAGATGGCAACCCCTGGTCCTCTGGTCGCGCTCGCAGGCTCGCCGCTCCTGCGAGCGCGCTGCGCACCCTCCGGGCTGCTCCGCTCGCGGCGCTGCCAGTGCGGGAGGCCGTTGTCGACAGGTCGCGTTCGGGCAAGGGCCGTGGCGGTGTCGAGGAGCTCGTCGAGCCCGTCGACGCGCGTCACACCGAACTGACGGAACACAGCCGACACGACGTCGTCCGCGCCGGTGAGATGACCGGTGTGGGCCTTCGCCATCGACCGACCCTCGTCGGTTCGCCCGACCTTCACGACGACCATCGGCTTGCGCAGGCGCGCGCAATGGTCGGCCGCGAGCATGAGTGTGCGGCCGTCCTTGAAACCCTCGATGTAGGCCGCGATCACGCCGACTTCCGGTTGGTCGGCGAAGTAGCGCGCGAAGTCGGCGAACTCGAGGTCGACCTCGTTGCCGGTGGGCGCCCAATGGGTGAGACGGATCCCGATCTCCTGACCCTGGAACACCGGCCGGCCCTGGTGCCCGCTCTGTGTGATGAGCGCGATCGACGGGCCCGCGAGCTCGTCACGGAAGTCCTCGAACGCGTTGAGGTTGGTGTTCGGCCCGAGGAGACGCACGTCGCCCGTGCGTACGAGCGCTTCGAGCCGCGCCTCGAGCGCCTCGCCCGTGGCGCCGGTTTCGGAGAAGCCGGCGGCGAAGATCACCGCGAACTTGGCCTTGCGTTGCAGGACCTCTTCGAACGTGTCGACCGCGGCGCCCGTGAGAATGATGGCGAGATCGATCTCGCCCGGTACGTCGAAGATCGAGCGGAAGACCTTCGAGCCGTAGATCTCGTCGTGCTCCGGATGCACGGGGAAGAACTCCGAGCCGTGCTTCTCCGACCACGACTTGAACTTTCGGGTCATCGCCCCGTTCGGCTTGGCGAGGTTCTCCGACGCGCCGATGACTGCAACGGTTTTCGGGTGCAGGAATGCGTCGATGTCCACATCGCGCAACGCGAGCGGCCGCCCGGAGACGTCGACCACAGCTTCGGATGACGGCATGGCGGGGAAGAGTATGACGCCGGAGTCAGGATTGCTGCCACCCGTGCCGGCCCGGGCGACGCGGCGTAGCGAATGGTTAGCGTGCTGCGGGATTCGCAGCCCGCAGCGGGCACGCGAGCCGGAGACGGAAGGCCGGAGACGGAAGGCCGGAGACGGGAAGGCCGGAGACGGAAGGAACGGGAGTGGCGTTGCGCAACATCGTCGTGGTCGGCGCGTCACTCGCGGGGTTGCGAGCGGTCGAGGCCCTGCGTCGCGAAGGCTACGACGACCGGCTCGTGGTCATCGGCGCCGAGCCGCATTTGCCGTACGACCGACCGCCGCTGTCGAAGGAGTTTCTCGCGGGGGAATGGGAACCGGAGCAGCTCACGTTGCGCCGGCAGCCCTACGACGACCTCGACGTCGACTGGCGGCTCGGCCGCCGCGCGACCGCGCTCGATCTCGGCGCGCGCGAGCTCGAGCTGCACGACGGCGAACGCGTCCCGTTCGACGGACTCGTCATCGCGACCGGTGCGACACCGCGCACGCTCGCGGGCACGCCGCCACTGGCGGGTGTGTTCACGTTGCGGACGCTCGACGACGCGCTCGCCATCCGTGAACTGCTCGAGGGACGCCCGCGCGTCGTCGTGATCGGCGCCGGGTTCATCGGCTCCGAGGTCGCGGCGACGTGCAAGAGCCGCCGCGGCATCGACGACGTGACGGTGCTCGAGATGTTGCCGCAGCCGTTGGTGCGGGGCGTCGGTCCGGTGATCGGCGAGGTCATGGGCGAGTTGCACCGCGATCACGGCGTCGACCTGCGCTGCGGCGTCACCGTCGCGGGAATCGAGGGCGACGGACGCGTGGAGCGCGTGCGACTCGGCGACGGCACCGCGCTCGAGGCCGACCTGGTCGTCGTCGGTGTCGGCGTCGCACCGGAGACGGCTTGGCTCGAGGGCTCCGGGTTGACCATCGACAACGGTGTCGTCTGTGACGAGACCTGCCTGGCCGCGCCCGGTGTGGTCGCCGCCGGGGACGTCGCGCGGTGGCGCAATCCGCTCTTCGGCGGCGAATTGATGCGCGTGGAGCACTGGACCAACGCCACCGAGCAGGGTGTCGCGGCCGCGCGGCGGCTGCTCGCCGGCGACCGTGCGGGTGAGCCGTACGCGCCGGTGCCCTTCGTGTGGTCGGACCAGTACGACCTGAAGATCCAGGTCGTCGGCCACGTTCGCGGCGACGACGAGGTGGCCGTCGTGCACGGGTCGCTCGACGAGCGGCGCTTCGTCGCACTGTTCGGTCGCGGCGACCGGCTCACCGGTGCGCTCGGGTTCAGCCGGCCGCGGCAATTGATGCAGTACCGCCGGATGCTGGCGGAAGGCACGAGTTTCGCCGATGCAGTCGCGCACGGGCGCGCGGTGAATGGCTGAACGCGCGCGTGAAGCGCACGATCCCTCGTTCCCTCGAGCGCGTTCTGTACGATCGCGACCCGTGATGCCCGATGCCGTCAAGGACTTCGGCGCGATTCCGGTCATGCCGGTGCTGTGCGGCCGGTGCGGACGTGTGCTCGACGAGATGAGTGTCGACCCGCAGCGTGGGTGGGTGTTCTACCGACCGGCTGCTTCGGTTCGCACGCCGGCGCGACGACCGCGCATCGCACGACGCGGCGCGCGGCGTCCGTGGAGCGCGACGGGTGGAAAGCTGCCCGGCGATCGGATGCGCTACTCGTGCGATGGTCCGTGCCGGCGCACGTACGAGCACGAGTACGAGGAACTGCGCGTCGCGGTGTTGCGCGCGGTGGCCGCCGGTCGCTCGCGAGTCCTGCTCGGTCGCGACCTCTAGGCGATACACCGGGTTTCCGCCGCGGGCGGCGGAAACGACTTCGAAGCGCGTCGATCCCACATGCGACACTGAGGGCATGGCCGGTCAGGAGCGCCTTCTCACACCGCGCTTCATGATCGTGACCGGGAGCGGCCTGGCGTATTTCCTCGCGCTCGGGATGCTGCTGCCCGTCCTGCCGCTGTTCGTGCAACACCGTCTCGGTGGCGACAACACCGAGGTGGGCATCGCGGTGGGCGCGTTCGCGGTCGGCGCGGTGCTGCTCCGGCCGACTGCGGGCAGGCTCGGCGACCGGTTCGGTCGCCGAGTGCTCATGATCGGCGGCGCGGCGACGGTCGCGGTGTCGATCGTGGCGTATCTCGCGGCGTCGTCGTCGTTGCTGCCGTTGGTGATCGCGCGGGTGTTCACCGGCTTCGGCGAAGCGGCGTTCTTCGTCGGCGCGGGGACGATGATCACCGACCTCGCGCCGGTGCACCGTCGCGGCGAGGCGATCAGCTATTGGTCCGTCGCGGTGTACGGCGGGCTGTCGTTCGGGCCCGCGCTCGGAGAGCTCGTGCTCGGTGGACGCTCGTACTCGCGCGTGTGGATCGTCGCCGCCGGCTTCGCCGTCGTCGCCGTGTTGCTCGCGACGTGCACGAAGGAGACCGCGGACGCGGGGCACGAGCAGGCGCCGGTGTCGACCCTGCTGCACCGCGCCGCGATCGCTCCGGGGATCGTGTTGTTCCTCGGACTGGTGGGGCTCGCGGGCTACACGGCATTCGTGCCGCTCTACGTGCGGCGTATCGGCCTCCACAGCTCCGACGTCGTGTTCCTCGTGTACGGATGTCTCATCCTCGTCATCCGGATCGTCGGAGCGCGGCTTCCGGATCGCCTCGGGCCGGTCCGCGCCGGTACCGGTGCGCTGGGCTTCGGCAGCGCGGGCCTGTTGATCGTGTGGTTGTGGCCCCACGTCGCCGGCCTCTACCTCGGGACGGCGGTGTTCGCGGTCGGGATGTCGCTGCTGTATCCGGCGCTCCTGACGCTCGCGCTGCAGGGCGTCGACGACCGCGAGCGCGCCTCGGTGGTCGGCACGTTCAGCACGTTCTTCGACCTGTCGCAAGGCCTCGGCGCGCTGATGCTCGGCGTGGTCGCGCAGGCGGGCGGATACGGCGCCACCTTCGCGGCCGGTGCGTTCGCGGCTGCTGGAGGCCTCGCTCTGCTTCGCGCCGGAATCGATTCGCGGACGCGGCGCGCGCCGTCGGCGGTGCACGTCGAGGCGGAGCTCGTCGAGCCCAACATCTGAGCCTGATGCCGTCGCTTCTCGTCACCAACGACTTCCCGCCGAAACTGGGTGGCATCCAGTCGTACTTGTACGAGCTGTGGCGCCGGCTGCCTCCGGCGGAGACGACGGTGCTCACGACGCCGTTCGCCGGTGATCGCGCGTTCGACGCTTCGCAGCGGTTTCGCATCGAGCGCGTCCGCGAGCGGTTCCTGCTTCCCACGCCGGGGCTGGCCCGCCGTGTCGACGCGCTGGCGCGTGAGGTGGGCGCGGGCGTCGTCTTCGTCGACCCGATGCTGCCCGTCGGCGCGATCGGTCCACGTCTGCGGGCCGCGCCCTACATCGTGGTGGCGCACGGAGCCGAGATCACGGTGTACGGACGGCTTCCGTTCACCGGCGCACTGGGGTCGCGCGTGCTGCGACGAAGCAGCGGTGTCGTCGCCGCGGGCATGTATCCCGCGCAGATGGTGGAGCGCACCGCAGGCATGCCGTTGCGGGGCGTCGTCGTTCCGCCGGGCGTCGACGTGGAGCGGTTCCGGCCCGCGACCGGAGGCGACGAACGGGCCGACATCCGGGCGTCGTTCGGACTTCCCGTGGAGCGGCCACTCGTGCTCGGTGTGAGTCGCCTCGTTCCACGCAAGGGATTCGACGTGCTCATCGACGCGGTCGCACAACTCGACTCCGACGTCGTGCTGGCCATCGCGGGCGACGGTCGCGACCGCAAGCGCCTGATCGAGCGCGCGCACCGGCACGGCCTGGCGGCACGGGTCCGGTTCCTCGGCCGCGTGCCGGACGAGACGCTTCCGGGTCTCTATCGCAGCGCCGACGTGTTCGCGATGCCGTGCCGTGAACGCTGGGGCGGGCTCGAGGCGGAGGGGTTCGGCATCGTGTTCCTCGAAGCGGCTGCCAGCGGATTGCCCGTCGTCGCGGGCCGCAGCGGAGGCGCGCACGAAGCAGTCGACGACGGCGTGACCGGCTGGGTGGTCGATCCGGGCAGCGTCGCCGAAGTGGCAGGCGCGGTCGGACGCGCGCTGTCGGACGCGGCCGCGCGCTCCGAGATGGGCACGGCCGGGCGGCGCCGTGCAGTCGAGGAGTTCTCCTACGACGCCCTCGTGGCGCGTCTCGCGCCCCTCGCATCGGGGCGGGTCGACGCACTGCCACCGCTCGTCCGATGACCCCGACCCTCCGGTACCCTCCTTCCGTGGCCGGAAGAAGTCGACGACCCGGCGCGGGCCGGGGACGAGCGCAACGCCGCAGCGGTGCAACCGTTCGGCCCGGCGCGTCCGGAGGACCCAAGGCCGCCACGGTCGCGCGTGTCGCCGCGACCTCCGCGGCGACAGAGCCGACCGACGACCACTCAGGTGACCGCATCCTCCTCGCCGCGTGGCTGTCGGTCGGGTTGTTCGTGCTCGCGACCGTGCCGGCCGCAGCGGGGATGTCCGCACTCGACGGCGTCGCCGTCGGCGTCCCGCTCGCGCTGTTCCTCGTCGGCACCGGCTTGATGCTGTGGTCGTTCGTAGCCGGCCTCGCCCGCACGACGCGCGGCGACAACGTCGTGGTGAGCAACCTGTACCTGCTCGCCGGCTCCGCTCCCCGGCGGGTGCAGGCGCACCTGTTCGGCGCACTTGCGGCCACCGTGGTGGTGGCGTGCGCGCTCGCGGCCTTCAATCCCGCCGTCGTGCTCGTCCCGATTCTCCCCCTCGGTCTCAACGGGCTGTGGGCGGCGCGCCACGGGACGTTCCCGCCGCGACCGGCGCGGCCCGAAGGCCGATCGGAGCTCCGTTCGTCGACTGGAGGCGGGTCCGCCGGGAAAGGGAGGCGTCGTGGCTGACCAGGTCAGTGAGCGGATACGCGTCGATGCATCACCGGCGCGCTGCTACGAGGTGGCGACCGATTTCGAGCAGTACCCGACGTGGGCTCGTGACGTCAAGGAATCGACCGTCGTGGAGCGTGACACCGAAGGCCGCGGCACGAGAGTGGAGTTCCGTGCCGCCGCGATGGGACGCACGATCCGTTACGTGCTCGAGTACGACTACTCCGATGCGCCGCGCGCCTTCTCCTGGAAGCTCGTCGAGGGCGACATGCTGCGACGACTCGACGGCCGGTACCAGTTCGATCCCGACGGCGACGCGGCCCGGGTCACGTACGACCTCGCGGTCGAGCTCGCGGTGCCGCTTCCCGGCCTCATCAAGCGGCGAGCGGCCGGGTTGATCATGGGGAACGCGCTCAAAGAGCTCAAGCGCAGAGTCGAGAAGGGGTGAGCGCGCCCGCGACGCACTAGCCTCCCGCCGATGCGCATCCTGCTCTTCACGGGCAAAGGCGGCGTCGGCAAGACCACCGTGGCGGCGGCCACCGCGCTCCTGGCCGCGCAGGCCGGCCTTCGCACGATCGTCTGCTCCACGGATCCGGCGCATTCACTCGCCGACGCGCTCGACACGCCGCTCGGCGACACTCCCAGACCGGTCACGACGCGCCTCCACGGTCAGCAGCTCGACGCCCGGGGCCGCCTCGAGGAGGTGTGGGGCTCGGTGCGCGAGTACGTCGTGACCTTGCTCGACTGGGCCGGCGCCGACGCGGTCGAGGCCGAGGAGCTGTCCGTGATTCCCGGTCTCGACGAGGTGTTCGCGCTCGCCGACATCCGGCACTTCGCCGAATGCGGTGACTACGACGTCGTGGTCGTCGACTGTGCCCCCACAGCGGAGACGGTTCGGCTTCTGTCGCTTCCGGACGTGCTCGGCTGGTACATGGAGCGCGTGTTCCCCGCTCATCGCAGCCTGACGCGCGCGATGCGTCCACTGCTCTCACGCGTCTCGAACGTGCCGGTTGCGGGCGACGACGTCTTCGGCGCCGTTCGCCGCTTCTACGACCGCCTCGACGGCGTGCGCGACCTGTTGACCGACGGGGGCGTCACGAGTGCGCGCCTCGTCGTCAACGCGGAGCGAATCGTCGTAGCGGAGGCCCGGCGCACGTTCACGTACCTCTCGTTGTTCGGCTACCACGTCGACGCGGTGATCGCGAACCGGTTGCTTCCCGACGGGGTGCGCGACCCTTGGTTCGATCAGTGGAAGGAGCTGCAGGCGGAGCACCTGGCGTCGGTGCAGACCGCCTTCGCACCGGTGCCCGTGCTCACGGCGGAGCTCGCGGCACACGAGCTCGTCGGCCCTGCCGCGCTCGCATCGTTCGGCAACTCGCTCTACCGCGATCGTGATCCGGTGGCGCGGCTGTTCGACGGCGAGCCGTTCCGTGTCGACGCGGTGGGCGGGTCGCTCGTGCTGTCGATGCACCTACCCTTCGTCGAAAAGGGACACGTGGAGCTCGGTCGGTCCGACGGCGAGCTGCTGCTCGCGGTGGGCTCGTACCGGCGGGCGCTGGTCCTGCCGGACAGCCTGCGCCGGCGTGAGGTCGTCGGCGCGCGCATGAGCGGCGACCGGCTCGAGGTCGAGTTCGTGGCGGCCGGCGCGTGAGCGCGTTCCACCACGACGACGAATGCGACGACGCCGACGGGGACCTCGGTATGACCGCCGCGGACGCGCTCGACGACGCGTTCCACCGCTACGAGGGTGAAGCGGGCCCCGCCGCAGCCGAGTGCGGCGGCTGTCCGTTCGGCCTCTTCCGCGGCATGTCCCGTGAGATGCAACCGGATGTGACGCTGCACCTGCTTGCGGCGGCGCGCGAGCTCTTGCTCGCAATGGAGACCGTGGTGCGCGCCGCGGAACAAACCGTGCAACGCAACGCCGGCCCGCCGGCACCGGCCGCCGAGCCGGGGGGCGCGACCGCGTCGCCTCGGCCCGGGCGCGTCCGTCACATCGACATCGCGTGACGTCATGAGCACGACGATCGGTATGGACATCGGCGGCACGAACGTGCGGGGCGCGATCGTGGCCGAGGACGGCACCGTCGTGCGCGAAGAGCATCGCCACACGCCACGAGGTTTCGCCGCGTTGTCGGACACCATTCTGGACGTCGTCGCCGACCTGCGCAGCGGACCGCCCGAAGTCATCGCCGTCGGCATCGGCATCGCGGCGCTCGTCGACTTCGACGGTCGGGTGCACTTCGCACCGAACCTTCCGGGGCTCGTCAACGTCCCGCTTCGCGATCAACTCAACGAGGCGCTGGACCTACCGGTCGTCATCGACAACGACGCCAACGTGGCCGCCTGGGGCGAGGCGGTGTACGGCGCCGCGGCCGGCGTGCGCGACGCGCTGCTCATCACGCTGGGCACCGGCATCGGCGGCGGGATCATCGCCGGAGGCGCCCTCTACCGCGGTGGCCACGGCTTCGCGGCCGAGATCGGGCATTTCACCGTCGAGCCCGACGGGCCGTTGTGCGCGTGCGGCGAACGCGGTCACTGGGAGGCGATCGCGTCCGGCACCGCGCTCGGTCGCATGGCGCGGGAGGCCGCGGCCGCAGGCGCGGCGCCGAGCATCCTCGCGGCCGCCGGCGGACACGTCGACGCGATCACCGGCTATCACGTCACGGGCGCGGTCCTGGCGGGCGAGCCGGACGCGCAGCAGCTGCTCGACCGGTACGCGGTCAACGTCGCAATCGGGCTCGCCGGGCTCGCGAACATCCTCGATCCGACGCGCATCGTCGTGTCGGGTGGGCTCATCGATCTCGGTGAGCGGCTGCTCGACCCGGTGCGGCACGCGTTCGCCGGCCGCATCGAAGGCGCCGCCCTCCGACCGGCGCCCGACATCGTCGCCGCGACGCTCGGTGACCGGGCCGGCATGATCGGCGCCGCCGCCCTCGCCCGCGCCGAACGATGAGGCTGGGCCTCACCCTGCCGCAGTTCCGCGCCGATCCCGAGCCGCTGCTCGCGGTGGCCCGGCGCGCCGACGATGCGGGACTCGACGGCGTCTTCGGATTCGATCACCTGTTCCGCGTCGCGCGCGACGGGCACCGGCGCCCCGCACTCGAGTGCATGAGTGTGCTCGGCGCGGTCGCGGCGACGACACGGCGGGTCGCCGTCGGCACGTTGGTGGTTCGGGCGACGCTGCGACCGCCGGCGACAACGATGCACGCGTTGCGATCGGTGCACCGCGTCGCGCCTGGTCGCCTCATCGCCGGCATCGGTGCCGGCGACTCGCACAGCCGGACGGAGAACGAGTCGTTCGGCCTCGGCTTCGGAAGCTTCGAGACACGCGTCGGCGCGCTGCGACTCACGGTCGAAGCAACGCGCGGTCACGGCTTTCCGGTCTGGGTCGGTGGCGCGGCCGTGAACGTCGGCCACGTCGCGGCCGAGTCGGACGGTTGGAACCGCTGGGGTGTCGCTCCGGACGTGTTCGCGGCCGAAGTCGAATCGGTGCGCGAGATGTGCGCGGCTGTCGGCCGCGACGTCTCGCAGTTCGACTTCACGTGGGGCGGCCTCGCCGTGCTCGGGGCTGACGACCGTGACGCGCAGGCAAAGGCCCGCCGGCTGGAGCCGGGTCCGAACACGTTGGTGGGTGGCCCCGAACGGGTCGCGGACGCGCTGCGTCAGTTCGCGGCGGCCGGAGCATCGTGGGTCATCGTCGGGCCGGTCGACGCGGCAGATCCCGACAACGCATCCCTTCTCGCGGAAGCTGTCGCGCCGCTTCTCTAGTGGTGGAAGCTCGCGTCGACCTTCGCTCGAGGCGCCGCTTGCTGCTCGAGCTCCGCGACCGCGTCACGGAGATGGCGCAGAAGGAGCTCACCGAGATCGCGGCTGAACCCGTTGCGCACCACGATGCGCAGCACGTGGAGATCTTCCAACTCCGGCGGAAAGTGGTAGGCCGGCACCAGCCAGCCGTGCTCACGCAGCGTTCGTGACACGTCGTAGACGGTGTAGTTCGTCACGCCGTCGCGCAGCTTGAACGCGAACACCGGGATGTGCTCGGCCCGGCTCAGGAGCTCGAACGGCGCCAACGCGTCGACGCCGTCGGCGACGAAGCGCGCAACGTCACGAGTGACCCGCTGCACCCGCTCGTACCCCTCGTGGCCGAGGCGCAGGAAGTTGAAGTACTGGGCCACTACCGGAGCGCCGGGCCGGGAGAAGTTCAACGAGAACGTCGAGTCGGATCCGCCGAGATAGTCGACCGAGAACACGAGGTCGCGTGGCAGCGAATCCTCGTCACGCCACAACGCCCACCCGACACCCGGCGGGACATGCCCGTACTTGTGACCCGACGCGTTGATCGACGCGACGCGCGGGAGGCGGAAGTCCCACTCGAGGCCCGGCTCCAGGAACGGCGCGACGAATCCCCCCGAGGCCGCGTCGACGTGGATCGGTACGTCGGGACCGCCGCTCGCGGCGAGGCCGTCGAGCGCGGTCGCGATGTCGCCCACCGGTTCGTAGCTGCCGTCGAAGGTCGAGCCGAGGATCGCGACGACGCCGATCGTCCGTTCGTCGCACTGGGCAAGCGCAGGCTGCGCCGTCAGATGGTGGCGCCGGGGCTCCACCGGCACGAGACGGGGCTCGACGTCGAAGTACCGGCAGAACTTCTCCCAGCACACCTGCACATTGGCGCCCATGACGAGATTGGGCCTGTCCGTGGGCAGTCCGGCTGCCTCGCGGCGGGCGCGCCAGCGGTGCTTCAACGCGAGGCCGCCCAGCATCGCGGCCTCGCTCGACCCGGTGGTCGAGGTGCCGACCGCGTTGCCGTCGTCTTCCGGCGCGTTCCACAGCCGGGCGAGGATGTTGATGCACCGCCGCTCGATCTCCGCAGTCTGCGGGTACTCGTCGCGGTCGACGATGTTCTTGTCGAGGGTGTCGGCGATCAGGGCCCTCTGGTCCGGCTCCATCCACGTCGTGACGAACGTCGCGAGGTTGAGGCGTGCGTTGCCGTCGAGCATGAGCTCGTCCCGCACGATCTGGGCCGCGACACCCGGTGGCAGCTCGCCGTGGGGGAGCTCGTAGCGGCAGATTTCGAGGTCACCGATGCCGTAGACGGGGTTGACGGAGAGCTCCGCGGCACGCTCTTCGGGTGAAACTCGCCTTCTCAGCGGCATGGCTACTCCAAGGTCGCGTAGTCGGTGTCGCGTCTGTTCGTTCGTGTGCCGCCGGCTCCGGCCGCGAGCGTCCGGAGGTCGTCGACGAGTCGCTCGATCATCGGGGCGTTGCCCGCGCTCACTGTTGCGTGGAGGCTCTCGGGCCCGGTCTGCCGGTCGAAGAACCAGCCCTTCGACGCGAGCGCGTCGCCGAGCACGAACACGTCCAGCGAACCGGGGTCGGCCGCGCCGAAGCACACGATGTGAGCGTCGGGCTCGCCGACGAGCGCAAGTTGGGGGATCGACCGGATGCCGTCGAGAAGCCTCGCCGTCGCGTCGAGCGTGACTCGCGTCAGCCGCAGGTACCCCTCTTCGCCGAGGTAGTGCAGCACCGCCCATGCTGCCGCGATGGGGCCGGCGGGGCGGGTGCCCAACAGGTTCGGCGACGCATACAGCCCGCCGAGCCAGTCGTCGAACACGAAGGTCTGATAGCGCCGCAGGTCCCTCGTGCGGTGCACGATCACCGACGCGCCCTTGGGGGAGTACCCGAGCTTGTGCACGTCGGCCGAGATCGACGTGACGCCATCGACGCGGAAGTCCCACGGCGCGACGTCGACGCCGAGGCGCTGCGCGAACGGCAGCACGAAACCACCCATGCACGCGTCGACGTGACAGTTCGCGCCTACAGATTGCGCGATCGCCGCGATCTCGGGAACCGGGTCGACGACACCTTGCGGATACTGCGGAGCGGAGGCGACGACCAGCACGGTGCGGTCGTTGACCGACGCCTCGATCGCGTCGACGTCAGCTCGCCAGTCGTCGCGCACGGGCACGACGCGCGCCGCGACGCCGAAGTCGTGTGCGGCCTTGTGGAACGCCGCGTGCGCGCTGCGGGCCAGCACCATCTCGGGCTCGGTGACGCCGCGTTCGATCCGGGCGCGCTCCTTGGCGGCCTTCACCGCGACGAGGATGCTCTCGGTGCCGCCCGACGTCATGAAGCCCGCGGTTGCGTCGTCGCCGTGCAGGAGATCGGCGACGATGCCGACCACGTCCGCCTGCATTCGCGCCAGGCTCGGAAACGCGTTGGTGTTGAGCGCGTTCTCGCTGAGGTACAGGTCGTGCGCGGCTCGCGCGACATCGCGTACGTCCTCCCCGCCGTCGAACACCAGACTGAAGCAGCGGCCCGACCGCCAGTCGACGTCGGCGCCGCGCATCGACTCGAGCGCCGCGAGGACCTCGTCCCTCGCGAGGCCGGTGCTCGGTAGCCGGTTGCTCACGGACCGTCGGGCGCGCCGATGCGGTCGCCGAAGTATTCGCGGCGGCGCTCGGGCGTCGGCTGCACGAAGAGGCCCTCGCACTCCGCCGTCACCTTGCCGTCGACGGCAAGCGTCGCCTTCGTGGTGATGCGGCGGCCCTCGACATGCGTGACCGCGGCCTCGAGCTGCACCTCCCGCCGCAGCGGCGTGGGGCGCCGGTACCGCACCGTGAGCCGGCCCGTCATCCCCGGGTGACCCGCGGCAATGTTGGCGATGCCCAGCACCTCGTCGAACGCCAGCGCGATCCAACCGCCGTGCACGAAGCCGGGCGGCCCTTCGCACGCGGTCGGGAAGATGCCGTGGGCGTGCACGGCGCCGTCGCGCGCCTCCCACTTCAGCGGAGGCGCGATGGGGCTCGCCGCGCCGACCACAGGGCTGCGGGGCAGGTAGTCGTAGTGACCCGTGTCGGCCGCGACCTCGGACGGTGTTGCCCGGCCGTCGCGCGCCGCGGCCCGGAGGTCGTCGACGATGCGCGCGATGCCGGCCGCCGCGGCGTCGAGCACGGTGCCGTCGACGTCGTGCGCGGCGAGCACGGTGTCGACGAGATCACGTGCCGCGGCCGCGAGCCGGAGCCGTTCCGAGGTCGCGAACGACTCCGCCTTCGGGTAGTCGTACTTGTCGGCGAACGCCAAGGCTCAGCGGCCCTTGAAGACGGGAGGACGCTTCTCGGCGAACGCACGCGGCCCTTCCTTCGCGTCGTCGCTGGCGAAGACCTCCCATCCGATCTTGTCCTGGATCTGCATCGCCTCGGCGTCGGACAAGCCCTCCGTCTCGCGCCACGCGCGCAGGATGCCCTTCGTCGACAGCGGCCCGCACTGCGCGACCTGTTCCGCGACCGCGCGCGCGGCGGCGAGCGCCTGACCGTCGGGCACGATCCGGCCGATGAGCCCGATCTGCTTCGCCTCGAGCGCGCTCACGGGCCGCGCGCTCAGCAGGATGTCCATCGCGATCGTGTAGGGGATCTGGCGGGGCAGCCGGATCGCCGAGCCCCCGAGCGGGAACAAGCCCCGCTTGGCCTCCCACACGCCGAAGGTCGCGTTCTCGCCGGCAATGCGAATGTCGGTGCCCTGCAGCATCTCGGTGCCGCCGGCGACCGCGTAGCCCTCGACCGCGGCGATCAACGGCTTGCTCACCCGGTAGTCGCGCAGTAGGCCCTTCCAATGGATGTTCTTCTCCTCGGCCATGCGGCGGCGCACCCGCTCGTCTTCCGACGGCGTACCGACCGCGACGAGGTCCATGCCGGAGCTGAAGTGGCCGCCCGCTCCCGTGAGGATCGCCACCCGCACCTCGGGCTCCTCGTCGACATAGGTGAAGCCGTCGGCGAGCCCGACGAGCATGTCGGAGCTGAGCGCGTTGCGCTTCTCGGGGCGGTTCATGGTGAGGGTCACCACGTGACCGTCGCGCTCGACGATGCAGTGGCGGGTCGAGATCTCCTCGAGGACGGGCATCCATGGCCTCCAGCGGCAGCCGGCCCGAGCCGGCCGGGAACGGGTAGAACGGATTCTAGATTTGCGCGCCGCCGGCGCGAGCCGCCGCACCCACGAGGTCGACGAAGTCGGCGAGCGAACGGACCCGGGTCACGTCGAGGTGAGCGTGAAGCCCGAACGGGTCGACCAGCACGGGCCCGACGCCCGCAGCACGCGCGCCGTCGACGTCTGCACCCGGTGTGTCGCCCACGTGCACCGCGAACTGCGCGTGGACACCGATTCGCGCGAGCGCGATCTCGAAGATGCGCGGGTCGGGCTTGGCCGCGCCGACCAGGTTCGAGTCGATGATCGCGTCCACCGGGACGCCCGGGCCCGGGCCGACCTGGCACACCTCCTGCTCCCGGAGGTTCGTCTCGCACGTGCCGTCGGAGTTGGAGACGATCGCGATGCGAACGTCGAGGTCCGCGAGCTTTGCGAGTGCGTCCTTCGCTCCGGGTACGTGACGGGTCCACAACCCGGCCACCGTGAACTCGCTCATCAGCGCGCGCACGACGTCGTCGAGGTCGTCGTCGCCCACCCCGCACGTACGCGCGTAGGCGCGGTTGTAGGTGGTCCAGATCTCCTCGTCGCCCTCGCGGAACTCGTCCAACGCGGCGATGCCGCGGTAGTGGGCCTCGTCGAACGCTTCGTCGTCGGGCAGCGTGATCCCGGCGCGCTGCAACACGGGCGCGATCCGCCGCGGTGAAGGAAGAAAGAAGACGCCGCCCACGTCGAGGAGCACGGCGTCGACACGATCCATGAG
>JAMXLJ010000063.1 GCA_024281095.1 Acidimicrobiia bacterium
CAGCAACGCGACCGCGGCGAACCTGCAGGGCATCGAGCCTTCGCTGTCGTTCGTCACGACCGCGTCGACGGGTCCGAAGGTCGTCAGCGTGGTGGCTCCGGCCGCCGGCGCCACGACGTGGTGGGCCGTGGTGCTGTCGAAGTCGGGCACCTGCTACGGCATCGAGGACAAGTCGGGCTCCGGTGGCGGAACGTTCTACGCGGGTACGACGACCGTCCTCTCCGGTACGTGTACCGCACCTGCCACCGACCCCAACTGGACCGACACCAGTTGGTAGTCGACACATCGCGCACGATCGTTGCGGCAGGCCCATTCCCGGGCCTGCCGCAACGTCACTCGCGTCCGCGCCGCGGAACACGAGGAACGTGCCGATGACGGAACACGAGACGAAAGGAAGGAGTCGTTGCTCACGCCATCAGTGGCACGGCGACGGCTCGTCGAGACGGAACAGGAGCGTGGCTTCACACTGATCGAGCTGATGGTGGTCGTCATGATCATTGCCATTCTGATCGCCATCGCGATCCCCACGTTCCTCGGAACTCGAGAGCGGGCCTACGACCGTGCCGCGCAGAGCTCGTTGCGGCTTGCACTCACCGCGGCGAAGACGTCGTTCACCGACGTGAACGACTTCAGCCAGGCGAACCGAGCGACCTTGCAGGCCATCGAGCAGTCGGTGACGTTCACCGACACCGGGCCGTCCACCGGGTTCAAGAGCGTCAGCATCGTGGCCACTCCGGGCGGCCAGACCTGGTGGGCGACGGTGCTGTCGAAGTCCGGCCGGTGTTT
Source organism: Acidimicrobiia bacterium (assembly GCA_024281095.1). Classification (GTDB taxonomy): domain Bacteria; phylum Actinomycetota; class Acidimicrobiia; order IMCC26256; family JAMXLJ01; genus JAMXLJ01. The sequence continues at coordinate 787 of JAMXLJ010000063.1, forward strand.
CGGCATCGAGGACAACGTGACGGCCGGGGGCCCCGGCACGACCTTCGCGGGGAGCGCCACGGTCCTCTCGGGGACGTGTCGGGCACCGGCGTCCGACCCGAGCTGGGCCGACCCCGGCTGGTAGTCGTCCGTACCGACGGAGTGCGGCGGGCCGAACGGGCCTGCCGCACTCTGCCCGCGGGAAAGGGTCTCAACCCTCGCCCGGAATCGGTCGACGCGTGAGGTGTGACCATTCTGACCGCGGCCATGTGCGGGCTCTTCGGCCTCCTCGTCGGCTCGTTCCTCAACGTCGTGATCTGGCGTGTGCCGCGCAAGGAGTCCGTCGTGCGCCCGCCGTCGCACTGCCCCGCGTGCGACGCCGAGGTGCGGCCGTACGACAACGTGCCCGTTGTGTCGTGGCTCGTGCTGCGCGGCCGGTGTCGCGACTGCGGCATGCACATCCCGGCCCGTTACCCCCTCGTCGAGCTCGCCTGCGGTGTGTTGTGGGCCGCGCTCGGCGCGCGCTTCGCGGGCTCGTGGGCCCTGCCCGCCTTCCTCGTGCTCGGTGCCGGCCTGCTGGCGTTGTCGGTCATCGACCTCGAGCACTACCTCCTGCCGAACCGGATCGTGTACCCGCTCGGCATCGCGTGCGCGGCGCTGCTTGCCGCGGCCGCGCTCGCGGACGGCGACCCGTCCCGTTGGGTGCGCGCGCTGCTCGGGGCCGCGGTGGCGTTCGCCGCGTTCTTCGTGATCCACGTCGTCGCGCCGCGCGGCATGGGTTTCGGCGACGTGCGCCTGTCGTTCGTGCTCGGCCTGGCGCTCGGATGGCTCGGGTGGGGCTTCGTCGCGCTGGGGCTGTTCCTGGGCTTCCTCTACGGCGCGGTCGTGGGAGCCGGCCTCATCGCCACGCGGATCAAGAGCCGCCGCGAGCACGTACCCTTCGGGCCGTTCCTCGCGGCCGGCACCCTGACGGCGGCCTTGTGGGGCCAGGCCATTCTGGACTGGTATCTGCACAGGTAGCCGGGCCCGGAGAAGTTCATCACCACGCAGCGCGCGCAATCACTCAAGTTGTGCTGCGCGAAATACCGAGGTCTTCGCGAGAAGCAGTCGAAGCAGCGCATGTACACAGCTGGAGTGTGTTGTCGGTGAGCACGACGGTCAGCCGTAGGCGACCACGGCACGTGGCAGAACGGGAAGGTGGAGCGTGGCTCGGCGTGTGATCGGCCTCGACATCGGGACCAACGCGGTCAGGGTCTCGGAGATCGAGGTCGGCCCGTCGCCGATCCTGCGGGCGTTCGGCCAGGTTGCGTTGCCTCCCGAGGCGATGCGGGAAGGCGAGGTCGTCGACCCCGGAGCGGTCAGCGCGGCGATCGAACGTCTCTGGCGCGAGCTGGGGCTGCGCAAGGGTGAGGTGCGGGTGGGCATCGCCAGCCCGCGTGTCATCGTGCGGCCGGTCGAGCTTCCCGCGATGCCCGACGAGGAGCTGGCCGGCGCGCTGCGTTTCCAGGCCCAGGAGCTGATCCCGATCCCGATCGAGGAAGCCGTCTTCGACTTCCAGGTCCTCGAGACGACGCCGCCGGTCGACGAGCAGGACGCGGGCACGAGCCGTGTGCTCCTCGTTGCCGCGCACCGTGACGCCGTGCAACGCGTCGTCGACGCGGTGCGCGGCGCGGGACTGCGCGTCGGTGCCGTCGACGTCGTGCCGCTCGGTCTCGTGCGAACGCTTGCGGACGTCGGCCTCGGCGACGAAGCGGGCGCCGAGGCGATCGTGTCGATCGGCGGCGGCACCACCGTCATCGTGGTGCACGAGGACGGCCTGCCGCGTTTCGTGCGCATCCTCGGCGTCGGCGGCCGCGCGCTCACCGAGGCGATCGCCCGCGAGCTCGACCTGCCGTTCGAGACGGCAGAGTCGGTGAAGCGTCAGGGCGATCTCGCTCCCGACGAGCTCGGCGCCCGTGCGCGTGCCGCGATGGAACGGCCGCTGCACGATCTGCTCGACGAGGTCCGCGGCTCGATCGACTACTACCGCACGCAGTCGGGCGCGGCGCCGCTGCGTCGCGTGCTCGTCACCGGCGGCACGTCGCGGCTGTCGGGTCTCAACGAACGTCTGGGCCGTCTCCTCGGCGTGCAAACCGAGGACGCGCGCCCGCGCGACCGCGTCGTGGTGGGCGACATCGGCTTCCCGCCGGAAGAGCTCCCGACGCTCGACCCGTACCTGCCCGTGCCCATCGGCCTCGCGCTCGGCGGCATCGGCACGGCGCGTCGCATCGATCTCACCACGCTGGAAAAGCGTGAGGCGGTCGACCGCCGCGTCATCGCGGGCATCGCAGCGGCGGCCGTGGTGCTGCTCGCGGTGCTCACCCTCTTGACCACCAACAAGGCGAGCGCCGTCGCGAAGGCGCGCGACAACGTGACAGCCGCGCGCACGGCCAACAACCGGCTGCAGGCGCAGGTGAGCTCGCTCGGAACCGTGCAGGCCGACCAATTGCAGGTCGACGCGATCAAGACCCAGGTGACCGGCCTGCTCCAGGGCGACGTGTCATGGGGCCGCCTGTTGCAGGGCATCGCACGCACGATCCCGAGCGACGTCTGGCTGACAGGATTCCAGGGCAACATCGCGAAGGCGTCCTCGGGTGCGGCGCCGTCGGCGGCGGCCCAGACCGCGGCCGGCTTGTCCGGCAACACCTCGGCCGCGCCCACGGGGAACGCTGCTGTGACACCCGCGGTCGCCGGCGCCGGTCCGAGCGGCAGCATCACCTTCACTGCGAGCGGGCTCGACTTCACCTCGGTTGCCGCCTGGTTGCAGCGTGTCTCGGGGATCCCCTCGTTCAGCAACGTGTGGGTCAGCTCCGCGACGAGGCCGGCCCCGACCCCGGGTCAGCCCGCGGTCGTGACGTTCACCTCGAGCGCCACGTTCAACGCGGGCGCCCGATCCGATCGCATCAAGCAAGTGCAGCAGGACACGGCAGGATGATGAAACGCTTCCTTCCCCTCATCGCCGCGGGTGCCGCGCTCCTGATCGTGGCCGTCTGGTACTTCGCGCTCTACGCGCCGAAGAACAGCGACCTCTCGAAGGCGCATGACGACCTGAGCGCGGCCGAGGCCAGCGGGCAGACCCTCAGGGCGCAACTGAGCAACCTGCGCGGCCTCGAGGCGAACCGGGCCAAGCAACAGGCTGTGCTGCAGAAGCTCTCGGCCGCGGTACCCCCGACACCCGACCTCGCGAGCTTCATCCTGCAGGCCAACGACATCGCGACGCAGTCCGGCGTCAACTGGTTGCAGGTGTCGCCGAGCCAGCCGTCCGCGGCGGGCGGAGGCCCCACGACGATCACGCTGACGATGCAACTCGAGGGCGGCTTCTACCAGGTGTACGACTACTTGAACCGGCTCGAGAACATGCAGCGGCTCGTGCTCGTCGACACGGTCAACGTCACTGCGAAGGGCGCCGCGTCACCGCTCCCGGTGCTTTCCGTGGCGGTGACGGCGCGCATGTTCACGCGCGCGACGGCGCAGACCGGTACCAACGCCGGCGCCGGCGGTGCAACCACACCGACGAGCCCGGCGGCTCCGCAGACAACGTCGAGCACCAGGGTCGGTTGACATGGGTGTGCAGGCATACGACCGGAAGCGAATTGCCGTGATCGGCGGTGTGGGCGTGCTGCTGATCGCCGTGCTTGCAGTCTTCGCGCTGACGCGCGGCGGCAGTTCGTCGTCGTCGAGCCCGACGACGACGCCGACGCGGTCACCCGCGTCCGCGGTCACGGCGCCGCGCCGCACCCCGGCCGCGCCGGCGCCCGCCGCGACCACCACCACGACCGCGGTCGCGACGATGCCGAACAGTTTCCAGACGTTCACCGAACGCGACCCGTTCCAGCCGCCGCCGGGCGCCATCCCGACGCCCACGACCGCGGCGCCGGCGCCTGCACCCGCGCCCGCACCCGCGCCGGCACCGGCGCCCACGACGTCACCGACGACGGCGCCGGCGACGCCTCCGGCTCCGGGGCACTAGCAACGCGAGCCGGCTGATCGGTCAAAGGGCCCGGCCGTCGCGGCCCGTACACTTGATCCACTGTGTTGCGCTTCCTGACCGCCGGTGAATCACACGGGCCGGCGTTGACCGTGATCGTCGAGGGCCTGCCGGCCGGCATGCCGCTGCTGATCGACGATGTCGCGGCCGAGCTCGCCCGCCGCCGCCTCGGCTACGGGCGCGGCCCGCGGATGCGCTTCGAACGCGACGACGTCGAGTTCACGGGCGGCGTGCGGCACGGTCGCACGCTGGGTTCACCGGTGTCGTTGTTGATCGACAACACCGAGTGGCCGAAGTGGCAGGAGGAGATGTCGGCCGCGCCGGGTGTGACCGCCAAGCCGTTGCGCCAGCCGCGTCCCGGTCATGCCGACCTGGTGGGGATGCAGAAGTACGGCTTCGACGACGCGCGCAACGTGCTCGAACGGGCAAGCGCCCGCGAGACCGCGGCGCGGGTCGCAGCGGGCGCGCTCGCCAAGGTGCTCCTCCGCCACCTCGATACCGAGGTGATCAGTCACGTGGTGCAGATGGGCGAGGCGAAGGCACCCGCCGACGTGCGCCCGCTGCCCGAGGACCTGGAGCGGGTCGACGAGTCGCCGGTGCGGTGCTTCGACCGCGACGCCGAGGCCGCGATGATCTCCGAGGTCGAGGCGGCGTCGAAGGCGGGCGACTCGCTCGGCGGCGTGGTGGAAGTGCTGGGCTACGACGTGCCGCCCGGTCTCGGCTCTCACGTGCACTGGGACCGCAAGATCGACGGACTGCTCGCGCAGGCGTTGATGAGCATCCAGGCGATGAAGGGCGTCGAGGTCGGTGAGGGCTTCGACGTCGCGTCGCGGCGCGGGAGCGCCGCGCACGACGAGATCCTGTGGGACGACGCCACGGGCGGCTACCAGCGCGCGTCGGCGCGGGCGGGCGGCACGGAGGGCGGGATGACCAGCGGGGGTCTGCTCGTCGTGCGCGCCGCGATGAAGCCGCTCGCGACGCTCAACCGTCCGGTGCTGCGAACCGTCGACACGGAGAGCAAGGAACAGACGGTGTCGTTCAAGGAACGCACCGACGTGACCGCGGTGCCGGCGGCGGGTGTGGTGGCCGAGACGATGGTGGCGCTCGTGCTCGCGTCGGAAGCGCTGCGCAAGTTCGGGGGCGATTCGGTCGACGAGCTCGTGCGCAACTACCGCGGCTACGTCGACTCCCTCCGATGACCGATGGACACCTCGTCCTCATCGGGCTGATGGGGGTCGGGAAGTCAACCGTGGGAAGACGTTGCGCGGGTCGTCTCGACCGGCCGTTCCTCGACACCGACGAGCTCGTCGAGACGCTCGCGGGGATGCCGGTGCCGGACATCTTCGCGACGCAGGGTGAACGGGCGTTCCGGGCGCTCGAGAGCCAGGCGGTCGCGGATGCGTGCGCGTCGCCCGTACCAGCGGTCATCGCGTGCGGCGGCGGCGCGGTGCTGGATCCGTTCAACCGGCGTCGACTCGGACGTGCGGGCACGGTGGTGTGGCTGCAGGCACCTGCCCGCGTGCTCGCCGAGCGGGTCGGCACGGGCGACGGTCGTCCGCTCCTCGCGGACGCAGCCGGCGCACCACGTCCGCGAACCCACGTCGCGGCCACGCTCGAGCGGCTGGCGAATCTGCGCGACGCGTCGTACGCGGAGCTGGCCGACGTCGTGGTCGACACGACCGCGCGCTCGGTCGACGAGGTGGTGGCCGAGGTCTTGCACGTCTGCGGAGTGGCGTCGTGACCGGCCCACGCCGCGGCGACGTCGTCGTCGGCTCGGGTGTGCTCGACCAGGTCGGGGAGCTGCTTGCGGACCGCCGCCGGGTGGCGGTCGTGAGCCAACCAGTGGTCGCCGACGCGTACGCGGCGACGGTCTGCTCGGCGCTCGACGCCGTTCGTGTGCAACACGAACTCGTGCTCATGGGCGACGGCGAGCAGGCGAAGTCGCTCGCCACTGTCGAGGACCTGTGCCGTCGCTTCGCCCGGGGCGGCCTGCTGCGCAACGACGCGGTCGTCGCGTTGGGCGGGGGAGTAGTGGGCGACACCGCGGGGTTCGCAGCCGCGGTCTACCACCGGGGCGTCGACGTGGTGCAGGTGCCGACCACACTCCTCGCCCAGGTCGACTCCGCGGTCGGCGGCAAGACCGGCGTCAACCTCCCGGAGGGCAAGAACCTCGTGGGCTCGTTCCATCGCCCGGTCGCGGTCGTGGCCGACACGCGGACCCTCACGACACTTCCCGAGCGCGAGTACCGGTCCGGCCTCGGCGAGGTCGTGAAGTACGCCTTGATGCCGGCGGGCACGGCGGTCGCGGCACTGCTCGACGAGAAGACGGACGCGGTGCTCGGTCGCGATCCCTCGGTCCTCTCGTCGCTCGTTCGCGCCTGCGTCGACATCAAACTCGCGATCGTCGACGCGGATCCCGAAGAGCGCACCGGCGTCCGCGCGACGCTCAACCTCGGTCACACGTTCGCGCACGCGCTGGAGACGGCCGGGGGCTACGACCTGTACCACGGCGAGGCGGTCGCGGTCGGCCTCGTGTTCGCGGGCGCGCTGGCGGAGGCGCTCGAGCGCATTCCGGCGGTGGACGCGGCCCGTTACCGAGCGCTGCCCGCTTCACTGCGGCTGCCGGTCACGGTGCCCAACGGTGACGTGCTCGACCGTGAGGCCCTGCTCGCATTGATCCGCCGCGACAAGAAGGCCAAGGGTGGCATCACGTTCGTGTTACCCGGCGCGCGGGGCCTCGAGACCGTCGACGATCCGCCGCTCGCCGCGCTGCACCACGCGTTCGACGCAGTCGGCGTGGGAGGCTGATCGCCAATGGCGACCATTTTGTTGCTGTCCGGCCCCAACCTGAACCTGTTCGGGACGCGCGAGCCCGAGATCTACGGACCCGACACCCTCGACGACATGGTGGGTGACGCGCGTGACGCGGCATCGAAGGCGGGCTATGACCTCGAGCACGTGCAGTCGAATCACGAGGGCGATCTCGTGGACGCGATCCACGAGGCGCGCGGCCGGTGCGCGGCGGTGATCGTGAACGCAGGCGCGCTCACGCACTCGTCGTACGCGCTCGCCGATGCGCTCGCCGCGTTCGACGGGGTGAAGGTCGAGCTCCACGTGTCGAACCCGTCGGCGCGCGAGGCGTGGCGACAGACCTCCGTGATCGCCCCGTCGGTCACGGGCGTCGTCGCCGGCTTCGGCCGGGCGGGGTACCGGCTCGCGGTGGAAGCCACGATCACCAAGTTGGAGGACGAGCGTTGAGCTCCGTCGAGTTGCCGCCGATGGACGTCGCGGCGCGGATCCCCCGGCTTCGCGCGAGCGACGGGTTCGCGTCGCTCGACGCGTTGCTCGTGACCCGTCTGCCGAACGTCCGCTATCTCACCGGGTTCACCGGTTCGGCCGGCATGCTGCTGGTCGCGCGCGACGAGGCGATCTTCGTCACCGACGGTCGATATGAGGAGCAGGCCCACGAGCAGCTGGGTGCCGCCCGCGTCGACGCCCGGATCGCGATCGGCACCACCGCGGCCCGTCAGCGTGAGCTCCTGCAGCAGGTGGTCCCGGCGGGGACGCACCTCGGCCTGGAAGCACACGGGGTCACGTGGGCCCAGCAGCGCGCGTACGCCTCCGAATGGTTTCCCGAGGCCGAGTTGGTAGCGACCGAAGGGCTGGTCGAGGAGCTGCGTCGCGTGAAGGAACCCGCAGAGGTGGCGCGTATCCATCGCGCGTGCGCGATCGGCGACGACGCGCTGCGCGCGGTGGCCGGCCTGCTGGTCGACGAGCCGACCGAGCAGGAGGTCGCGTTGCGTCTCGAGCTCGCGATGCGTGAGCGCGGCGCGAGCGGCAACAGCTTCGACCCGATCGTCGCGTCGGGGCCCAACGGGGCCAAGCCGCACGCGCGGCCCACCGACCGCCGGATCCGGGCGGGCGAGCTCGTCGTGCTGGACTTCGGTTGCGTCGTCGAGGGGTATTGCTCCGACATGACGCGCACCGTCAGTGTCGGAGATCCCGGTGCCGACGCCCGCCGCTTGTGGGACGTCGTGCTCACGAGCCAGCAGGCCGGGCGCGCCGCCACCCGCGCCGGAGTGCCGTGCGCCGAGGTCGACGCGGCGTGCCGTCGCGTCATCGAGGAGGCCGGCCTCGGTGAGCGGTTCGTGCACTCCACCGGTCACGGCGTCGGCCTCGAGATCCACGAGGAGCCGCGGGTGGCCGGAACGGCCCGTGATAGCTTGGCCGTCGGTCACGTCGTGACCGTCGAGCCCGGCGTCTACGTCCCGGGCGTCGGGGGCGTCCGCATCGAGGACACGGTGGTGGTCACCGCCGACGGCGCCGATCCGCTGACTGCATTCCCGAAGGAACTCGTCATTTGAGCGTCTCGACCAACGACCTGCGCAACGGCATGGCGCTGAACCTTCCCGAAGGTCTGATGACCGTCGTCGAGTTCCAGCACGTGAAGCCGGGCAAGGGCGGTGCCTTCGTGCGCACGAAGCTGAAGAACTACCGCACCGGCGCCGTCCTGGAGCGCACGTTTCGCGCCGACGAGAAGGTCCCGCTCGCCGTCATCGACAAGCGCGAGATGCAGTACCTCTACCGCGACGGCAACGACTACGTGTTCATGGATGGCGAGAGCTACGAGCAGTTGCACGTCGCTGCCGCCGAGCTCGCCGGCGCGGTGAACTACCTGAAGGAGGGCGACTCGGTCGTGTTGCCCATGTACCAGGGCCAGGTGGTCGGTGTGGATCTGCCTGCCGCCGTCGAGTTGACGGTCACGGAGACCGAGCCCGGCATCCAGGGCGACCGGGTGTCGGGTGCGCGCAAGCCGGCGACACTCGAGACCGGTCTCGTCGTGCAGGTTCCGCTGTTCGTCGAGGTCGGCGACACGCTGAAGGTGGACACGCGCAGCGGCGAGTACCTGACCCGGGCGTGACGTGGGCTGACGAGTGACGACCCGGCGGGAGGCGCGCGAGCGGGCCCTGGGCCTCTGTTACGAGGCGGAGCAGCGTCTCGTACCCGCCGAGCGACTCCTCGGCGAGCAGCCGGTCCGGCCCGACCCTTACGCGGTGGAGATCCTCGAAGGCGTCGACGGTCGACGCGAGGAGATCGACGCGGTGTTGCGCAAGTACTCCGAGCACTGGGCGCTCGAACGGATGCCCGTGATCGACCGCGCGGTGTTGCGCATCGCGGTGTACGAGCTCGTGTCGCGTCCCGACATCCCCACCGCGGTCATCATCTCGGAGGCCGTCGAGCTCGCGAAGCAATACTCCACCAAGGACTCGGGGCGTTTCGTCAACGGGATGCTCGCCCGGATCGCCGAGGACGTGCGTGGTGAGACGGCGTCGGGGAACGTCGACGAGCCGGGTGCGTCATGACCGGCGCGCCGGGCACCACCACCGAAGAGACGATCGTCGAGGAGCCGGTCGAGGCCGAGAAGATCGTCACCGACGCGCCGTGGATCGTGATCGTCTGGAACGACCCGGTGAACCTGATGTCGTATGTCGTGTACGTGTTCCAGAAGCTGTTCGGCTATTCGAAGAACAAGGCGACGAAGCTCATGCTCGACGTACACCACAAGGGCAAGGCGATCGTGTCGCACGGTACGCGCGAGAAAGCCGAGGCCGACGTCGCGCGCCTGCACGCGCACGGTTTGTGGGCGACGATGGAGCACGAGCACGGGTGAGCTCGATCTTCCGCAAGAACCGTCGTGGTGAAGTGGTGGCGCGGTTGCGTCCCGAAGAGCTCGCGCTGCTGCGCGGCCTGCCCGCCGAGCTGCGCGCGCTCATCGACGATCCGGTGCGCGACGACGCCGACGTGACGCACTCCGACCCGGAATCAGAGCGCGCGCCTGAGACCGCGGAGCCGGTCGACGACGCGGTGCGCCGCCGCCTGTTCCCCCTTGCGTACCTCGATCCGACCGAGGAGGACGCGGAGAAGGAATGGCAGCGAATGGTGCATCCCGAGCTGGTGCGGTCGAAACTCGACGCGCTGTCGTTGCTCGCCGGCACGCTGGAACGCGCGGCCGAGACCCGCGGGCGCGTGGAGGTCGTCCTCTCTCCCGAGGAGACGGAGGCGTGGCTCGGTGTGCTCAACGATGCCCGCCTCGCGCTCGGCGTCGCGCTCGGCGTCACCGAGGACCTCGACCTGGAGGCGATGGCCGGCGATCCGGCCGCGGCCGGCTACGCGATGTACGGATGGCTCACCGCGCTCCAGGGCGCGCTCGTCGACGCACTGCTGTGACCGAGCGCCCGCGGAACACGGGGATCTGATGCGCTTCACGGCGGAGCAGCGCATCCCCGACGCCGCGCCCGAGTCGGTCGCCGCCCTGCTCGTCGACCCCGAGTTCGAAGCGCGCGTCGAGCTGCCCGACCTCTCGCTGCCGGAGGTGCTCGAGCACCGCGTCGACGGCAAGGAGGGGTTCCTCCGGCTGCGGTACGAGTACGTGGGTCAGCTCGACCCGATCGCGCACCGCCTGCTCGGCGGCCGGAAGCTGCGTTGGCTGCAGGATCTGCGCCTCGACCTCGTCGGGTGCCGCGGCACGCTGCACTTCGCGGCCGAGGCCGACCCGAAGCGGCTTTACGGCGACGCGAGCGTCACGATCGACGGTGTGACGACGAACGGCGGCGCCGCCGCGGCGCGCCGGCGCTTCGACGGCGAGCTCGTCGTGAAGGCGCCCGTCGTCGGCGGCATGGCCGAACGCCGCATCATCCCGGGCCTCGTCCGCCGCCTCGACGTCGAAGCCGACGCCGTCCGCGAAGAGCTCCAGCGCCGCGGCACGCACTGACCCCCGTCAGTTGGGACGTTCTTCCCGTCGTATGCCTGAAATCGTCCCAACTGAGGGAGGAGCGGGGACGTGTCGCGGCCGTGGTACGTTGGCTCCGACCGTGAAGGGAATCCCGTGAGGTTCCTACGGAGGAATGGATGCCCGCGCAGTTCGATGCGGCTCGTACGAGCCGAGACGATCCGGCGTCAGATCGTGTGGGAACGGGCGGTGCACTCGTTCTCCGAACCCGGGTCCTCGACGCCGACGACGTGCGCCGGGCGCTGATCCGCATCGCCCACGAGGTCGTCGAGCGCAATCACGGCCCCGACGACGTCGTCCTCGTCGGCCTCTACACGCGCGGGCCGGCCATAGCCCGGCGCCTCGCCGGCGCGATCGAGCAGTTCGAGGGGGTCGCGGTGCCCGTCGGCGCGCTCGACGTCGCGTTCTACCGCGACGACATCGGCCTGCGTCGCATCCAGCCGCTCGGCCCGACCCAGATCCCCGTGGACATCACCGGCAAGGTCGTGGTGCTCGTCGACGACGTGCTCTACACGGGCCGCACCGCCCGCAGCGCGCTCGACGCGCTCACGGAGCTCGGCCGGCCGCGTGCGGTGCAGTTCGCGGTCCTCGTCGACCGCGGCCACCGTGAGCTGCCGATCCGGGCCGACTTCGTGGGCAAGAACCTCCCCACGGCCGAGAGCGAGGATGTCCGCGTGCAGCTGTCCGAGATCGACGGCGGTGTCGACGGGATCGAGCTGTGGGGTCCCGACACGGGTATGCCCGGCTCCGACGCCCGGTCCGGGGGGAGCGGGGGGAGCGGTCGATGAAGCACCTGCTCTCGATCGACGACCTCGGTCGTGACGGCATCGAGGAGATGCTCTCGCTGGCCGAGAACTTCGTCGAGGTGACGCGCCGCGACATCCCGAAAGTACCGGCGCTTCGCGGCAAGACGGTGGTGTCGTTGTTCTACGAGGACTCGACCCGCACCCGGTTGTCGTTCGAGACCGCGGCGAAGCGCCTGTCAGCCGACACGATGAGCTTCACGGTGGCGTCGTCGTCGGTGAAAAAAGGAGAGAGCCTGCGCGACACCGTGCAGACGATCGAGGCCATGGGCGTCGACGCGATGGTGGTGCGGCACTCGTCGGCGGGTGCACCGCACCGGGTCGCGTCGTGGACCGACGCGAGCGTGGTGAACGCCGGCGACGGCCGTCACGAGCACCCGACGCAGGCGCTCCTCGATCTGCTCACGTTGCGCACGCACCGCGGTCCGGCGCTCGACGGGTTGCACGTCGGCATCGTCGGTGACGTGCGTCATTCGCGCGTCGCGCACAGCGACGTCAAAGCGTTCCATGCCCTCGGCGCGGACATCACGCTGGTCGGGCCGCCGACGCTGATGCCGGAATCGCTCGAAGGCTGGCCGGCGCGGGTCGTGTACGACCTCGACGACGTCATCGGCAATCTCGACGTCGTGTACCTGTTGCGGATTCAGCTCGAGCGCCAATCGGAGGCGTTGTTCCCATCGCTTCGCGAGTACACGGCCCGTTACGCGCTCACCGCGGCCCGGGCGAAGCGGCTCCGACCGGATGCGTTGGTGATGGCGCCGGGTCCCATCAACCGGGGCGTCGAGATCGCGGCCGAGGTCGCGGACGGGCCCGCCTCCGTCATCACGGAGCAGGTCGCGAACGGCGTCGCGGTGCGCATGGCGGTCCTGTGGTCGCTCCTCGGATCGGGAGGGTCGATTGTCTGACGGCGCAGAGATCGTGATCCGCGGAGGCGTCGTCGTCGACGCGGGCGGCGAGCGCACCGCGGACGTGCGCGTCCGCGACGGCCTCGTCGTCGAGGTCGGTTCCGGTCTGCGCGGCGGCCGCGAGCTCGACGCGTCCGGTTGCTTCGTCGCGCCGGGTCTCGTCGACCTTCACGTGCACCTGCGCGAACCGGGCGACGAAGAGGCCGAGACCATCGACACCGGCGCCCGGGCTGCCGCGCGCGGCGGGTTCACGGCGGTGGTCGCGATGCCCAACACCGACCCGCCGCTCGACGACGCCGCGGTCGTCGCGGCCGTGCTCGCACGCGGTGCCGGGTCGACGTGCGACGTCGTGTCGTCGGCGTGCATCACCAAGGGACGGGCCGGTGTCGAGCTCGCCCCGATGGGCGAGCTGTACGGGTTGGGCGTGCGCCTCTTCACCGACGACGGGAACTGCGTCGCCGACGCGGGCGTGATGCGACGCGCGCTGGAGTACGCGCGATCGCTTCCGGGCGCAGTCGTCGCGCAGCACGCGGAGGACCCGGCACTCGCGCGCGGCGGACACATGCACGAGGGTGCATGGTCGAGCCGGCTCGGCATCCCGGGTCGCCCCGCGGCTGCGGAGGACCTCATCGTCACGCGCGACATCGAGCTCGCCGCCCTCACCGGCGCGGCCGTGCACTTTCTCCACGTGTCGAGCGCGCGTGCCGTCGACATGGTGCGCGAAGCCAAGGCGCGCGGGCTCCCGGTGAGCGCGGAGGCCGCCCCCCACCACTTCACGCTCACCCACGCCGCGTGTGCGGGGTTCGATCCGCTGTTCAAGGTGCATCCGCCCTTGCGCACGCGCGCCGACGTCGACGCGATCAAGGTCGGGCTGGCCGACGGCACCATCGATGCGATCGCGACCGACCACGCGCCGCACACACCCGAGGCGAAGGAGCGCACGTTCGAGGAAGCGCCCCCGGGGATGCTCGGCCTGGAGACCGCGCTCGCGCTGACGCTCACCGAGCTCGTCGAGCCCGGCGTCCTCACGCTTGCAGACGCGCTCGCGTTGCTGTCGTGGCGTCCCGCGGCTCTTGCGGGCATCGCGCACCGGCACGGTGGCCCCGTCGCAGCCGGACGGCCGGCGAACCTCTGCGTCATCGATCCGGCCGCGACGTGGGAGGTCGATCCCGGCCGCCTCGCCAGTCGCGCGCGCAACACGCCCTATGGCGGCCGCAAGCTCACCGGACGGGTGCGGCACACGGTGCTGTGGGGCGAGCCCGTCGTCGTCGACACGGAGGCACAACGATGACCGCGCGCCACACGCGCAGTTGGGACGATTTGGTGGCCCATGACGTGAACATCGTCCCAACTGATGGGGGGTTGGGGTGAACGAAGGGGTGCTCGTCCTGTCCGACGGCGCGACGTTCGAGGGCGAGCTCACCGGCTGGCTGCCCGACGACGAGGTCGCGACGGGCGAGGTCGTGTTCAACACCGCGCTATCGGGTTACCAGGAGATCATCACCGACCCGTCGTACGCGGGTCAGATGATCACCTTCACGTATCCGCACATCGGCAACTACGGCGTCAACCCCGACGACGTCGAGAGCGCGCGCCCTGCGTGCCGCGGCGTGATCGTGCGCGACCTCGCGCGCCGGCCCAGCAACTGGCGCTCCACCGATGATCTCGACACGTTCCTGCGCCGGCACCGTCTCGCCGGCATCGCCGGCATCGACACCCGCCGGCTCACTCGGCACATCCGCGAGGCAGGCGCGATGCCGGGCGCGTTCGGCGCCGACGAGAGCCGGACGCGCGCCGCGGCCACCGCCGCGCCGCCGACCGACGGCATCGACCTCGTCGCGACCGTCACCACGCCCATGGCGTACACCTACGGCGACGAAGCGGCGCCGTTCCTCGTCGTCGCGTACGACTTCGGCATCAAGACCACCATCCTGCGGCACCTCGCGGCCGCGGGATGCCAGGTGGAGGTCGTGCCCGCGTCCACTCCTGCGGCCGACGTGCTCGCGCGCGAGCCCGACGGCGTCTTCCTCTCGAACGGCCCCGGCGACCCGGCGGCGGTCGCCGGCGCGGCCGCGAACGTCGCCGGGTTGCTCGGCGAGGTGCCGGTGTTCGGCATCTGTCTCGGCCAGCAGATCCTCGGGCTGGCCCTCGGCGGCCACACGTTCAAGCTGCCCTTCGGCCACCACGGCGGCAACCACCCCGTGCGCCACGAGCGCACCGGTCGCGTCGAGATCACGAGCCAGAACCACAACTACGCGGTCGACGTCGATTCCCTCCCCGGCGACGTGGAGCTCACGCACGTCAACCTGAACGACGGCGTGGTCGAGGGTTTCCGCTTGCGCGACGTACCGGCGTTCGCGGTGCAGTACCACCCCGAGGCGGGCCCGGGCCCGCACGACGCGACCTACCTGTTCGACGAGTTCACCACGATGATGGCGGAGAGCTAGTGCCGCGACGCGACGACCTCGAAACGATCCTCATCATCGGCAGCGGCCCGATCGTCATCGGGCAGGCGTGCGAGTTCGACTACTCGGGCACCCAGGCGTGCCGGGTGTTGCGGCGCGAGGGTTACCGCGTCGTGCTCGTGAACTCGAACCCCGCGACGATCATGACCGACCCGGAGTTCGCCGACGCGACCTACGTCGAGCCGCTCGATGTGTCGAGCGTGACGCGCGTCATCGAGAAGGAGCGTCCCGACGCACTTCTCCCGACACTGGGTGGGCAGACCGCGCTGAACCTCGCGGTCGCACTCGACGAAGCGGGGGTGCTCGAGCGTTTCGGGGTCGAGCTGATTGGCGCCAAGATCGGGGCCATCCGCACCGCCGAGGACCGGTCCCGCTTCAAGGCCGCGATGACCGAGATCGGTCTCTCGGTGCCGCGTTCCGGGCTCGCGTACAACCTCGACGAGGCGCTCGCGGTCGCGGACGACGTCGGCTACCCGTTGATCGTGCGGCCGTCGTTCATCCTCGGCGGCGGCGGTACCGGCATCGCGTACGACCCCGACGAGCTGCGTCAGGTCGCGACGCGCGGGCTGGCCGCAAGCCCCGTGTCGGAGATCCTGATCGAGCAGTCGGTCATGGGGTGGAAGGAGTACGAGCTCGAGGTGATGCGCGACCACGCCGACAACGTGGTCGTGGTGTGCTCCATCGAGAATCTCGACCCCATGGGCGTCCACACGGGAGACTCGATCACCGTCGCGCCCGCGCAGACGCTCACCGACGTCGAGTACCAGCACATGCGCGACGCCGCGTTCGCGTGCATCCGGCGCATCGGGGTCGACACCGGCGGATCCAACATCCAGTTCGCGGTCGACCCGGCAACGGGCGAGATGGTCGTCATCGAGATGAACCCGCGCGTCTCGCGTTCGAGTGCGTTGGCGAGCAAGGCCACCGGGTTCCCGATCGCGAAGATCGCGGCCCGTCTCGCGGTCGGTTACCGCCTCGACGAGATCACGAACGACATCACCGGCGAGACCCCGGCGAGCTTCGAGCCCACCATCGACTACGTCGTCACGAAGATCCCGCGGTGGGCGTTCGAGAAGCTCCCCGGGGCGTCTCCCGTGCTCGGCACGATGATGCAGTCCGTCGGCGAGGTGATGGCGATCGGACGAACGTTCGCCGAATCGTTGCAGAAGGGGCTGCGGTCGCTCGAGACGGGCCGACTGGGGCTCAACTGCGATCCCGCTGAGTCCGCGTACGACGCGTTGACGGACGACGAGCTGGTGCGTGCGGCGGCCGTCCCGACGCCGGAGCGCATCTTCCATCTCGAGGCGGCGCTCCGCCGGTTCGTACCGGTCGAGCGCGTGCACGAGGCGACCGCGGTCGACCCGTGGTTCCTCGATCAGATGCTGCAGATCGTCGAGGAGCGCGACCGGCTCGCGGCGCTCGGCATGAAGCAGGCGTCGCGGGCCGACTGGCGGCGGGCGAAGCGCTTCGGCTTCTCCGACGCGCAGCTCGCCTACCTGTGGGGCGTCGACGCGGAAGCGGTGCGCGAGGCGCGCCTCGCCGCGGGCGTCGACGTCACGTACAAGACGGTCGACACCTGCGCGGCCGAGTTCGCGGCCCGCACCCCGTATCACTACGGAACCCACGAGGACGAAGACGAGCTCGCGCCGCTCACGCGACGTGCGGTCGTCATCCTCGGCAGCGGGCCGAACCGGATCGGCCAGGGTGTCGAGTTCGACTACTGCTGCGTGCACGCGGCATTCGCCTTGCGCGAAGCGGGGTTCGAGACCGTGATGCTGAACTGCAACCCCGAGACCGTCTCCACCGACTACGACACGAGCGATCGTCTGTTCTTCGAGCCGCTCACCGTCGAAGACGTGCGCGCGGTGTGCGACGCGCTGGTGCGTGCCGGCGCGGGCCACGGCGGCGAGCTCGCCGGCGTGATCGTCAGCCTCGGTGGACAGACGCCGCTGAAGCTCGCACGCGCGCTCGAACGCGCCGGCATCACGATCCTCGGTACGAGCCCCGAATCCATCGACCTGGCCGAGGACCGCGAGCGGTTCAACGAGCTGTGCAGCCGTCTCGGCATTCCGCAGCCGGATGGGGGCATCGCCGCCACCGCGGAGCTGGCCCGCGAAGTCGCGGGTCGCGTCGGCTACCCGGTGCTCGTGCGTCCGAGCTACGTGCTCGGCGGGCGCGCGATGCAGATCGTGTACGACACGGATGGTCTCGACGCGGCGATGGCCGAGCTCACCGCATCCGGCACGCTCGGTCGCGAGGGCGGATTGTCGAGCGAACGTCCCGCGCTCATCGACCGCTTCCTCGAAGACGCCGTCGAGGTGGACGTCGACGCCGTGCGGGACGCGACCGGCGAGGTCGTCATCGGCGGCATCATGGAGCACATCGAGGAGGCCGGCGTGCACTCGGGCGACTCGGCGTGCGCGATCCCCCCGCCGACGTTGTCGCCCGCGGTCATCACGACGATCGAGGGTCACACCCGAGCGCTGGCCGACGCGCTCGACGTGCGCGGGTTGATGAACGTGCAGTTCGCGGTGAAGGACGGCGTGGTGTACGTGATCGAGGCCAACCCGCGCGCCAGCCGCACGGTGCCGTTCGTCAGCAAGGCAACAGGCGTTCCGCTCGCGAAGGTGGCCGCCCTCGTGATGAGTGGCGCGACGCTCGCCGAGTTGCGGGCCGACGGAGTCCTGCGGCCGCCGGCGAACGGTGGACACATCGCCGTCAAGGAAGCGGTCCTTCCGTTCAGCCGCTTCCCGCAGGTCGACACGGTGCTCGGGCCCGAGATGCGCAGCACCGGCGAAGTCATGGGCATCGACCGTTCGTTCGGCCTTGCGTTCGCCAAGAGCCAGGCTGGCGCGGGCAACCGCCTGCCGGAGGAGGGCACGGTCTTCCTCTCACTGGCCGACCGCGACAAGCCCGAAGGCCTGCGGGCGGCCCGCCGCTTCGTCGACCTCGGCTTCTCGCTCGCCGCCACCGCCGGCACCGCGAGCGCGCTCGAACAGGCGGGGATTCCGGTCGAGTCGGTCGTCGCGAAGGTGGGCGAGGCGGTCGGCGCCGACGCGGTCGAGTTGATCGCGTCGGGCAAGGTCGATCTCGTCGTCAACACCCCCCGTGGCCGCGGGCCGCGCGCGGACGGCATCCACATCCGCCAGGCGGCCACGGTGCACGGCGTCCCGTGCGTCACGACCGTCGCCGCCGCGCTCGCCGCGGCGTCGGGCATCGCGGAGACGGTCACGCGCGAGCCCACCGTGCGCGCGCTGCAGGAGTACCACGCCGACGGCCAGCTGAGGCTTCCGGTCTGATGACGTTCCGGCGTCGTTCGTCGCTGTATAGGAGCGGTGCACGACGCCGGAAGGCCGCGGTCGCCGAGGTCGACATGACGGTGCAGCTCGGGCCGATCACCTTGCCGAACCCGATCGTCGCCGCGTCGGGCACCTTCGGCCATGGTGACGAGGTCGCACGTCTCGGCGACGCGGCCGGCCTCGGCGCGGTGACGACGAAGTCGCTCGCGCCGTACGCGTGGCCCGGCAACGAACCGCCGCGGCTCCACCCTACGACCGCGGGCATGTTGAACTCGGTCGGGCTCCAGGGCCCTGGTGTGGAGCGGTGGGTCGAGCACGAGCTCCCCGCGCTGCGCGCGTGCGGCGCGCGCGTGATCGCGTCCATCTGGGGCCGTACGGTCGACGACTACGTCGTCGCGACGAAGATGCTCGACGACGCCCGCGACGATCTCGTCGCGATCGAGGTCAACGTCAGCTGTCCGAACCTCGAGGATCGCGCCCGCATGTTCGCGCACTCGTGTGACGGAACGACCGCAGTGACGCGCGCGGTCGTGGAGCACGCGCGCGGCCTGCCCGTGCTCGTGAAGCTGTCGCCCAACGTCACCGACGTTCGTGAGATCGCGGGCGCGGCGCTCGACGCCGGCGCCACCGGCCTGACCCTCGTCAACACCGTCCTGGGTCTCGCGATCGATGCGGAGTCGCGTCGTCCCGTGCTCGGCGCGGGCGGCGGCGGCCTCTCCGGTCCCGCCATCAAGCCGGTTGCGCTCCGCGCGGTGTCCGACGTGGCGCGCGAGTTTCCGGCCGTGCCGATCGTCGGCACGGGTGGCGTCATGACCGGCGTCGACGCGGTCGAGATGCTGCTCGCCGGGGCGTCGGCCGTCGGCGTGGGCACCGCCACGTTCCGTGACCCCCGCGCCGGGGTCCACATCCGCGACCAACTCGGAGCATGGTGCGCGTCGCACCGCGTGCCCCGGGTGGCCGACCTCACCGGGAGGATGACATGGCCGATGTGATCTCGAACCTGGAGGCACCCCCCGCCATCCGCGACCGCCTCGCGGTCGCGCTCGACGTCGACGATCTCGACGCTGCGGTCGCTCTCGCGCGCCGGCTCGCGCCGTGGTTCGGCATCGCCAAGGTCGGTCTCGAGCTCTTCAGCGTGGCGGGCCCCGACGCGTTCGCGCGCATGCACGATGTCGGGTTGCGCGTGTTCGCCGATCTGAAGTTGCACGACATCCCGACGACCGTGGGGCGCGCGGCGCGCGCCGTCGGTCGTCACGGCGTCGAGTATCTCAACTTGCATGCGGCAGGAGGTGTCGCGATGTTGCGCGCGGGCGCGGACGGCGTACGCGCCGGCGCCGCGGACCGCGGGCACGAAGCTCCGCTCGCGCTCGCGGTGACGGTGCTCACGAGCGATCCGGATGTCACCGCGTTCGACACACGTCTGGATGCGACCGTGGAGGCGACGTGTGACGGTGTGGTGTGCTCCGCGCACGAGATCGCCGCGGTGAAGCGTCGTGACCGCGCGCTTCGCACGATGGTTCCCGGCATCAGGCTCGCCGGCGGATCGCGCGACGACCAGGCCCGCGTCGCCACGGTCGCGGACGTCGCGGCGGCCGGCGGCGACTGGGCCGTGCTCGGGCGCGCCGTAACGCATGCGGAGCATCCGGAGCAAGCTGCCGCAGCCGTCGTCGCGTCGTTCGAGCAGGCCCTGGAAATGGCTGGCGACCAGGTGTGACGATCCTCCGGGCCAGTGGGTTGCCTGCCAATCCGGCCTGCCTATACTGGCCCTTCGTTCCCGTCCGGTTGTCCCGCCTCAGTCGTTCACGGACGCGCATCGTCACGACACGGAGGTTCCCGCCCCATGCCCCTTCCCCCGTCGCTCACGCCCGAGCAGCGACAGGCTGCGCTCGACAAGGCCGCAGAGGCGCGGCGCGTGCGTGCGGAAGTGAAGAAGAAGCTCAAGGACAGAGCGCTGTCGCTCAAGGAGCTGTTCGACCTGAGCGACACTGACGACACCGTGGCCAAGCTGAAGGTCGTGAGCGTGCTCGAGTCGTTGCCCGGGGTGGGGAAGGTGCGTGCTCGGCGGATCATGCAGGATCTCGACATCAGTGAGAGCCGGCGGTTGCGTGGGCTCGGCGCGAACCAGCGCAACGCGCTCCTCGAGCACTTCGGATAATCGTCGTGCCACGTGTGACGTAACGTCCACGCGTGCGCGGTCTGCTGGTCGTCGTTGCCGGTCCGTCCGGGGCAGGAAAGGGGACGATCGTCCGGCGAGTGCTGGAGCGCGATCCGAGACTGCACTTCTCCGTCTCGATGACCACCCGGCCGCCTCGTGCGGGTGAGGTCGACGGGCGCGACTACCACTTCGTCGATCGCGCCGAGTTCCTCCGCGTGCGTGACGCGGGAGGGTTCCTCGAGTGGTTCGAGGTCTACGGAGACCTCAAGGGCACGCCGCGTGCCGCCGTCGAGCGGGAGCTGGCCTCGGGTCACGACGTGTTGCTCGAGGTCGACGTCCAGGGCGCCATGGCGATCAAGCGACAGTTCCCTGACGCGCTGCTGATCTTCGTGAAGCCGCCGTCGCGCGAAGAGCAGCGCCGGCGCTTCCTCGAGCGCCACCGAGGCGATCCCGACTTCGATCCGGCGGCGTTCGAGCGCCGCCTCGCCGCGGCCGACGAGGAAGAGCACCTGGCCGAGCAGTTCGACGCCGTGGTGGTGAACGACGACCTGGACCGGGCCGTCCGGGAGGTCGCTGCTATCATCACCGGTCGCCGCTCGCAGCGTTCGAGCTGATCAACCGGCTGATCACGGCCTGTTCGTTTCCCCCCTGCGGCGACCTACCCGAGGAGCGGATCCCACGATGGCCGACCGTCGCATCACCCTCATGGAGCCCCGCATGGAAGGGCTCCTCGACAAGGTGGACTCGAAGTTCACCCTCGTCACGTTGGCCGCGAAGCGGGCCCGCGAGATCAACGACTACTACAACCAGCTCGGCGAGGGTCTCGGCAAGATCGTGCCGCCCCAGGTGACCTCGGTGTCGCGCAAGCCGCTGTCGATCGCGCTCGAGGAGATCTCGGTGGACAAGATCGAGTACCGCCGGATCGACGAGGTCGAGGCTCCGGCCGAGGGCGAGTAGGTCCGCGAGCCGGACGGCGCGGAAGCAGGCAACGCGACATGGGCGGCGACACGGCCGCACCGGACCGGCCGGAAGCTCTCGCCGGGTGCACTGTCGTGCTCGGCGTCACCGGCGGAATCTCCGCGTACAAGGCGGTGGAGGTGTGTCGGCAACTCGTCGACCTCGGCGCGCACGTGGTGCCGGTGCTCACCGAGGACGCGAGCCGTTTCGTCGGTGAGACGACGTTCTCGGCGCTCGCGTCCGAGCGTGTGCGCACGTCGCTGTTCGACGATGCCGATCCGATCCCGCACACGCGTCTCGGACGGTCGGCCGATCTCGTGCTCGTCGCGCCCGCGACCGCGAAGTTGCTCGGCAAGTACGCCGCGGGCATCTCCGACGACCTGTTGACCGCGACACTCCTCGCGACCGGCGCGCCGGTCGTGCTCGCCCCGGCGATGCACACGGAGATGTGGGAGCACCCCGCGGTCGTCGAGAACGTCGCGACACTCCGCCGCCGTGGCGTGCACGTCGTCGAGCCCGACACGGGCCGCCTCGCGGGAGGCGACGTCGGTGCGGGGCGTCTCGCGGAGCCGTCGCGCATTGTCGCGGCGGTGCTGCACATGCTGCAGGTGCCGAGCGCGTCCACGCCGCCGGATCTCGCGGGTGTGCGGGTCCTCGTGACCGCGGGCGGCACGCGTGAGCCGATCGACCCGGTTCGGTTCATCGGCAACCGGTCCTCGGGGAAGATGGGCCACGCGATCGCACAGGTCGCCGCGGCGCGGGGCGCGTCCACCACGCTCGTCACCACGCAGGGGCCGGTGTCGATCCCGGGAGTCACGGCCGTCGACGTCGACACCGCCGAGGAGATGGCTGCCGCGGTGCTCGCAAAGTACGACGACGTCGACGTCGTCGTGATGGCCGCGGCCGTGGCCGACTTCCGACCGAAGGTCGCCGCACAGGAGAAGATCAAGAAGCGTGACGGCGTTCCGGAGATCCTGCTCGAGTCCACGCCCGACATCCTCGCCGCGCTCGGCGAGCGCAAACGGGCACAGGTACTCGTCGGGTTCGCCGCCGAAACGGAACGAGTGAGGGAGCACGCGGCGGAGAAGCTCGCCGCGAAACGGGTGGACCTGATGGTCGCCAACGACGTCGGCGCCGCGGATTCGGGCTTCGAAGTCGACACCAACCGGGCCGTCCTGCTTGACTCCTCGGGCGCCTCGGAGGAGCTCCCTCTGCTCACGAAGGTCGAGTTGGCCGGGGTGATCTGGGATCATGTCGGCCGCATCCTGAGGACCCCGGTACTGAAGAGAGGATCGTCGTGACCAAGTCGTTCACGTTCACGTCCGAATCGGTCACCGAAGGCCATCCCGACAAGATGTGCGACCAGATCAGTGACGCGGTCCTCGACGCCATCTTCGAGGAGGACCCGACGAGTCGCGTCGCGTGCGAGTCGATGGCCACCACCGGTCTGGTGGTCGTCGCCGGCGAGATCAGCACGAGCGCGTACATCGACATCCCGCGTGTCGTGCGCGACACCATCCGGGCCATTGGATACGACCGCGAGTCGTACGGCTTCGACGGCAACACCTGCGGCGTCATCACGTCGATCGACGAGCAGTCGCCCGACATCGCGATCGGTGTCGACAAGGCGATGGAACAGCGCGCCGGCACCGGCGACCACTACGACGAGATCGGCGCGGGCGACCAGGGAATGATGTTCGGCTACGCCTGCGCCGAGACCGAGGATCTCATGCCGATGCCGATCTGGCTCGCGCACCGGCTCGCGCACCGGCTGTCCGAGGTTCGCAAGGCGGGTGTGTTGCCGTACCTGCGACCCGACGGCAAGACGCAGGTCACGATCGCGTACGAGAACGGTGAGCCGAAGCGACTCCAGACCGTGCTGATCTCGACCCAGCACCAGCCGGGCATCGACATCGACAGCCTGATGAAGCCCGATCTCGTGGAGCACGTCATCCGTCCGTTGTTGCCGGAACAGTTCGCCGGCGACGACTTCGAAGTGCTGTGCAACCCCACCGGCAACTTCGAGCTCGGTGGCCCGCACGCCGACTGCGGGCTCACGGGTCGCAAGATCATCGTCGACACGTACGGCGGGATGGCCCGCCATGGTGGCGGTGCCTTCTCCGGTAAGGACCCGACGAAGGTCGACCGCTCCGCCGCGTACGCCGTGCGTCATGCGGCGAAGAACATCGTCGCCGCCGGCATTGCCAAGCGGTGCGAGGTCCAGGTCGCGTACGCGATCGGCGTCGCCCGGCCGGTGTCGATCATGGTCGACACGTTCGGCACGAGCGAGATCGACGAAGCGAAGCTCCCCGAGCTGATCCAGGAGCACTTCGACCTGCGGCCCGCGGCGATCATCGAACGTCTCGACCTGCGCCGCCCGATCTTCCGCAAGACCGCCGCGTACGGTCACTTCGGACGACCCGACCGCGACTTCACGTGGGAGCGCACGACCCAGGCCGAGATCCTGCGGAAGGCGGCGGAGTCACTCGCCTGACGTCGCGATCAGGAGACGAAGCGAAGGCCGGGGCGCACGCCCGAGAGCCCGGCGCGGCGTCGACCAGTGGCGGTGGCGCACGCGTCTGTCGCGTGCGCGCGGATGTGCGCGCGGTGGAGCGTGAGTTCGACTATCTCGTCCCCGAAGAGCTCTCGGCCGCGGTGGAGGTCGGCACGATCGTCCGCGTGCTGCTGCACGGCCGTCGGGTTCGGGGCTGGGTCGTCGCCGACGGCGTCGAGCCGGAGGCGGGGATCGACCAACTGCGCCCGCTCCTCGCGGCGGTGTCGGCGGGCCCGCCGGTCGACGTCGTCGACGTGTGCCGGTTCGCCGCGTGGCGGTGGGCGGGGCCGTTCAGCGCCATGTTGCGAGCCGCGTCGCCACCCAACGTCGTGCGGCCCGCGCCGGTGCCGGCGCCCGACAGCGCCGTCTACCCGTCGCCCCGGTCGTCGCCTCCGCTGTCGGTCGACGTCTCCGACCGGCCGGTGGCCGTGGTGGAGTGGCCCCCCGGCACGGACCGGCGAGATCTCGTCGGCGCGCTCCTCGCGCGGAGCGGTTCCACGATCGTCGTCGTCCCCGAAGGCGTGCGGCTGGGTTCGCTCGTCGCCCACCTCGAGCGGGCCGGCCGTCGTGTGGTGATCATGCGCGGCGACCAGCCGGACGCGGTGCGCACCGAGGCATGGAACGTGGCGAGGGCCGGCGCGTGCGTGGTGGTGGGCGGACGCATCGCGGTGCTGGCACCGGTGCCCGACCTCGCTGCGATCGTCGTGCTCGACGAGGGCGACGAGGCACTCAAGGACGAGCGCGCGCCGGCGTGGCATGCACGCGACCTCGCGCTCGAACGCGCGCGGCGCGCCGGCGCCCGTGTGATTTTGGTGAGCCCGACGCCGAGTGTCGATGCGCTCGCCGTCGCCGGCGAGGTGGCCCGCCCCGACCGGGGGATCGAACGACGAGGCTGGCCACCGTTGCAGGTCGTCGACCGGCGCGACGAACGGCCCGATCTGGGCCTGCTGACGGAGCCGCTCGCGCGCCGGCTGCACGAGGTGTTGGGTCGCGGGCAGCGTGCGGTGTGCATGGTGAACCGCAAGGGCCGGGCTCGCCTGCTCGCGTGCCTGTCGTGCGGCGAGCTCGTGCGTTGCGAAGCGTGCGGAGCCGCGGCCGTGGAACGCGACGACGCGCTGGTGTGCCCGCGGTGTGACACGGCGCGGGCGCGGGTGTGCCTGCGGTGCGGCGACACCCGGCTGCGCGTGGTGCGCGCCGGCGTCAGCCGGCTGCGCGACGACCTGGCCGCGCTGCTGCCACGAGCCACGGTCGTGGAGGTCGACGCGTCGAGCGGCGAGGTGCCGGTGGACGCGGAGGTCCTCGTCGGCACGGAGGCGGTGCTGCACCGCGTGCGACGGGCGTCCGCACGGCCGGTCGGCCTCGTCGCGTACCTGGAGTTCGATCAGGAGCTGCTCGCGTTGCGGTACCGGGCCGCGGAGCAGGCACTGTGGCTGCTCGTGCGGGGGGCACGGGCCATCGGCCCGGGCGGCTGGCTGCTGGTCCAGACCCGTATACCGGAGCACGAGGTCCTGCGCGCCGTGCTCGCGCGCGATCCGCAGATCGCGGCGGCCGTCGAGCTCGAGCGCCGTCGCGCGTCGCGCTTTCCGCCGTTCGGCGGTCTCGCCGAGATCACCGGTGCCACCGACGCGGTCGCCGCGGCGGCTTCCGCGCTCGCCGAGCTCGGTGTGACCGCGCTCGGCCCGTCACCCTGGCGTACCGGGGCCCGTGCGCTCGCGGTGGCGCGCACGCCGGAGCAGCTCGCGGACGCGCTCGCGGCCGCAGCGCCGCAGGCCCGTCGCCTCGGTCGCCTTCGCGTCGAAGTGGACCCGCTGCGCGTGTGACCCGCTGCAGGTGGCGTCCTCGGCACCGCGGCGGTCCCGAAACGACGCCAGAGTTCGTGGCGCGCACCCGCTGGTACCCTGGAACGGATGCCCGGCTACACCATCCGTCTCTTCGGCGACCCCGTGCTCAAGCAGCGCGCCCGCGAGGTCGAGGAGCTCGACGAAGGCCTCGTACGTCTGGTCGACGCCATGTACACGACGATGTACGACGCGTCCGGCGTGGGCCTCGCCGCGCCGCAGGTGGGCGTGCAGCGACGGATCTTCACCTACGACGTCGGCGAAGGCCCCGAGGTGCTCGTCAACCCCGAGATCGTCGAGACGGCCGGCGAGTGGACATTCGAGGAAGGGTGCCTGTCGATCCCCGGCCTGTCGTTCGAGATCGTCCGCCCGAACGCGGTCACGTTGCGCGGTCTCGATCTCGACGGCAACGAGCGCACGATCGAAGCCGACGAGTACCTGGCTCGGGTCTTCCAGCACGAGCTCGACCATCTCGACGGCATCCTCATGCTCGACCGGCTCGAGCCCGACGTGCGCAAGCAGGCGCTGCGGGCGATGCGTGAGCGTGACCTGCTCACGGTGCCGGCCGCACCCCGCAACGGCAAGCCGCGTCTCTGACGGGCGCGGTCCCGTGCGGATCGTCTTCTTCGGTACCCCCGACGACGCAGCATCGATGTTGCGCGCGCTGCACGCCGCCGGTCACGACATCGCGCTCGTCGTCACCCAACCGGACCGGCGTCGCAGCCGCCGGGGCGCGTCCGAACCCAGCCCCGTGAAGCGGGCCGCAACCGAGCTCGGTCTCCCGGTGCGCACGCCGCAGAAGGCGGGCGAGGTTTCCGGTGAGATCGCGGCGAGCGGGGCGACGCTCGGCGTCGTCGTCGCGTTCGGGCAGCTGCTCCCGGCGCGCGTGTTCGAAGCGGTGCCCCACGGTCTCGTGAACGTGCACTTCTCGCTCCTTCCCCGGTGGCGCGGCGCGGCGCCGGTCGAGCGCGCGGTGTTGGCAGGGGACGAGGAGACCGGTGTATGTCTCATGCGAATCGAGGCCGGCCTCGACACCGGCCCGGTGTTCGCGTGCCGCAGCACGGCGATCCGGCCCGAGGAGACCGCGGGTGAGCTGCGCGCCCGCCTCGTCGATCTCGGCACCGACCTGCTGCTCCACGAGTTGTCCGGCATCCCCGAACGCGAGCCCACGCCGCAGTCGGGCGAGCCGACCTACGCGGAGAAGCTCCATGTCGACGAGTTCCATCTCGATCCTGCGCGCACGGCGGCGGAGCTTCACCGCGTCGTGCGGGGCGGCAACCCGCGTCCCGGAGCATGGCTGACGGTGGACGGCGAACGCGTGAAGGTGCTGCGCGCGCACGTCGACGAGGATGACGCCGCCGTCGCCGGCACACGCGACGCGATCGACGCGCACGCGCGCCTCGGCACGGCCAGCGGTGTGCTCGTCCTCGACGAGGTGCAGCCCGAGGGTCGCCGGCCGATGAGCGCACGGGCCTGGCTCAGCGGTCGTCGCGGCGCCGCGCTGCACGTGGAGTGACGTCCGGCACGCGGACGCTGGCAGTCGACGCGCTCGTGCGGGTCGAACAGGGCGCGTTCTCCAACATCGTGCTCCCGGCGATGTTGCGCGGGTCCGAGC
This sequence comes from Acidimicrobiia bacterium, assembly GCA_024281095.1. Taxonomy (GTDB): domain Bacteria; phylum Actinomycetota; class Acidimicrobiia; order IMCC26256; family JAMXLJ01; genus JAMXLJ01. The sequence continues at coordinate 28,174 of JAMXLJ010000063.1, forward strand.
TCTCGGCCCGCGACCGAGCCTTCGCCACCGGCCTCGTCTACAGCGCGATCAGGCGGCGTATGGCGCTCGACCATCTCCTCGAGATGGTGACCGACCGCCCGCTCGCGGAACTCGACCCGCCGGTGCGCGCCGCGGTGCGCCTCGGCACCGCGCAGCTCCTCGACGGTGTGCCTGCGCACGCCGCCGTCTCGGAGACCGTCGACGCCGTCGCCCGCCGCGCGCCGCGCGCACGCGGCTTCGTCAACGCGGTGCTGCGCAAGGTCGCCGCGCTGGGACCGCCGTGGCCGTGGCCCGAGGGCGACTCGGTCGACGCCGTCGCGGTGCGCACCTCGCACCCCGAGTGGATCGTGCGACGGCTGTCGGACGACCTCGGTGCCGCCGCCGCGGCCGGCGTGCTCGAATCGGACAACGTCCCGCCCGCAGTGACGCTGCGTCCCAACCCGCGCCGCACGACGCCGGACGACCTCGCCGCCGAGCTTGCCGCGGCCGGCGTGGACGTGTCACGCGGCGCGCTCGTGCCCGACGCGTTGGTGACCACCGGCACCGGCGATCCGGCTGCACTCCCGGCGGTCGTCGAGGGACGCGCGACGCCGCAGGACCAGGCGAGTCAGGCAGTCGTGGCGCAGCTGCGCCCGCAGCCCGGCGAGATCGTGCTCGACGTCGCCGCGGGCCCGGGTGGCAAGGCAACCGGCGTGGGGGAGCTCGTCGGCGACGACGGTCTCGTCCTTGCCACCGACGTCCATCCCGCGCGGGCCAGGTTGGTCCGCGACACCGCCAACCGGCTCGGGTTGGGTTCCGTGCACGCGGTCGCGGCCGACGCTCGGTTGCTGCCCGTCGGCGCCGCGGCGCGATTCGACCGCGTCCTCGTCGACGCGCCCTGCAGCGGGTTGGGCGTACTGCGCCGGCGGCCCGAAGCACGGTTCCGTGTGCAGCCGTCGGACGTGGACGACCTCGCGGCGCTCCAGCGCGAGCTCCTCACGGCCGCGGTGCCGCTCGTGCGTCCCGGCGGGCGCCTCGTGTACTCGGTGTGCACCCTCACACGAGCCGAGTCGGTCGCGATCGACGAGTGGATGGCGAGGACGTTCCCGCATCTCGTCGCGGAACCGCCGCCGGGCGATCCGTGGCGGCCATGGGGGAGGGGCGCGCTCCTGTTGCCCCAGGCGGCCGGCACCGACGGGATGTTCGTGTTGAGCGTGCGCTCGGTAGGGTCGTGACCATGAAGCTCGCCCCGTCGATCCTCTCCGCCGATTTCGCCCGGCTCGCCGACGACGTCGATCGGGTCAAGGCCGAGGCCGATCTGCTGCACGTCGACGTGATGGACGGGCACTTCGTGCCGAACCTCACGATCGGGCCTCCCGTCGTCGCGTCGCTGCGCAAGCACACCGACCTGCACCTCGACTGTCACTTGATGATCGACAACCCCGGCGTGCTGCTCGACGACTTCGCCGAGGCGGGCGCCGACGGCTGCACGGTGCACGTCGAGCTCGGCGACCCGCGTCCGTTGTTCGACAAGATGCGCGCGCTCGGGTTGCGGGTGGGCCTGGTGTGCAACCCCGAGACACCGTTCGATGCGGTCGCGCCCTACATGGACGAGATCGATCTGCTGCTCGTCATGAGCGTGCACCCGGGTTGGGGCGGTCAGGCGTTCATCCCCGCGGCCCTCGACAAGGTTCGTGCCGCCCGCGACCTGATCGATGCTCGTGGGCTACAGGTCGAGGTCGAGATCGACGGCGGCATCAACGTCGAGACGGCGCCCGCCGCCGCGGCCGCGGGCGCCGACATCCTCGTCGCCGGCAGTGCGATCTTCCACGACGACGACCCGCTCGCGGCGGCTCGACGAATCCGTGCCGCGGCCGCAGGATCGTCGCCCGCATGAGCAGGCTCGCGGCGAAGGTCCTCACCGTCTCCGACGGCGTGATCGCGGGAACCCGCGACGACAAGTCGGGTCGCGCGCTCACGGAACGGTTGCGACGCGAGGGGTTCGACGTCGTCGACCACCGGGTCGTCGCCGACGGGGTCGAGTCGGTACGCGACGCGCTGCGGGAGCTCGCCGCGGGGTTCGCCGGGCTCGTCGTCACGACCGGCGGCACGGGGTTCGGCCCGCGCGATCTCACACCCGAAGGAACCCGCGCCGCGATCGAACGCGAGGCGCCCGGCCTCGCGGAGGCGATGCGAGCCGCGAGCAACGCGGAAGGGCGCCCGTTCGGCATGTTGTCGCGCGCGGTCTGCGGGTCCCTGGGTGCCGCACTCGTGTGCAACGTCCCCGGCTCTGCCGGCGGCGCAGTGGAGTGTCTCGAGGCGGTGTTGCCGGCCGTCGAGCACGCGCTCGATCTGTTGGCGGGCGGCCACCCTCATTAGCGGCCACCGCTCATGAGCGGCCACTCTCATGAGCGGACAGCCCGACGAGGCCCGGAACACTAGGCGTCGCGTGCGTCCCCCACACCCAGATCCGCCGCGTCGTCCGGCTCCACGCGGATGCCCATCTCGGCCGCCATCGCGGGCGCGAGGTTCACGAGCTGGCCGGCACCGATCCTCGCTCCCCGCAGGCCGCCCACGCCGCGCGCCGGTTCCACCCGTGACCCGCGCAGGTCGGCACCGTCGAGTTGCGCGTACGAGAGGTCGACGTCCACGAGATCGCAGTCCTCGAAGACCGCGCCGGAGAGCATCGCGCCCGACAAGTCGGCGCCTACGAGGATGCAGTCGGCAAACGTTGTGGTCTCGCACCGCGCGAACCGGAACAGTGCGAAGTCGAGCTTGCACTCGCGGAACGTCACGTGGCGAAGGTTCGCCTCGGTGAGGTCGAAGCCAGTCGCACGGCACCGTTGGAACGTCGCCCATACCAGTGACGCGCCGGGCCAGCGGGCGTTCGAGAGGTCGCAGTCGACGAGAAGTCCGTCACGGATCGCCAGGCGGGGAAGGCTCGCGCCGCGCAAGTCGACCGACTCGAGCGCGACGTCGGTCAGGCGGACGTCCGCGGCATCGACGTCACGGAGATCGCCACGTTCGAACACCACCGACTCGTATTCGTCTTCGGAATCGAGCGCCCGCGACGGCACGCGGTCGTATGACGCGAAGCCGCTCGGTGAGATCTCCCGCCGGTCGCGCGGCGCGGTCACATCCCGGGTTCGGCGGTGCCGGTGGGCGGGCCGGGTTCGTCGCCGATCCGCAGCCGCGTCACACGGGGCCGCTCGTCCTTCGCGCGGTCCGGCACACTCCGAGGGCCGCCGAAGCGCGAATACCGAGCCGCGCGCTTGGACGCCATCTCGGCGATGGCGGCCTCCGTCGTGGTTGCGCGTTGGATCGCGTCGTTGATCTCCTCCGGACTGCGCAGGATCCTGATCTGCGGCGCTACGGGCTCCGGCGCGACGCCGATCGTTCCGGGGTCCAATGGCTCGAGCGTTGGTCGCCGGCCATAGCGCACGATCGCCAGGGCGGCGGCGAGCACGAGCACACACGCCACGCCGATTGCGACGGCAACGACCATCGCGTCACTCCTCTGTCCGTAGCGAACGACGACCCGCCGGAGCGGTCCTTCCTCCTGTCGTTCCCCGGGACGCCGGCACCGTTAACGCCGACGTTGCATCGCTCATTGTGATGATGAGGATCGCGCGTTACAAGGCGCGGTTTGGCGAGTCGTCTCGAGCCGTGACGAACACCGCACGACCAATCTGATGGCCTGTCAGCTCGGCCGGCGGTATTCTTGACCTGCCAGTCAAGCGGGTGCGCCGGCCAAGGCCGGCGCACCACGACAGAACCGACACAGCAGCAAGCCGACAACGAACGAACAGCCCTCGGGGTTTGGGTGAAAGTCCCGACCGGCGGTGTCCGCGCCCGGAACGGCGCGGGAGCCCGCGAGCCCACGGCAGCCAGCCGTGCGGTTGACCAGGTGCCGGTGCCGTGCGAGCGGCGCCGAAGGCCTGGGCCGACGGTCACAGTCCGGATGGGAGAGGGCGCAACGTGGCCGTCAGCCGCGGCCGCCACGCGTCGTCTCCGCGCCCCCTTGGGCAGGAGGTGGTGTGGAGAAGAGCGGGGCCGGAGCGGCCGGCGACGAGGCACTGATGCAGCGGGCGATCGCGCTCGCGCGCGGCGTTCGTCGCTCCACGGCGCCGAACCCGTGGGTCGGGGCCGTGGTCGTACGCGACGGCGTGGTCGTGGGCGAGGGCGCGACGTCGCCCCCGGGCGGTCCCCATGCCGAAGCGCACGCGCTCCTCGCGGCCGGTACGCGAGCGCGCGGAGCGACGCTCTACGTCTCCCTCGAGCCGTGCTCGCACCACGGGCGGACGCCGCCGTGCGTCGAGGCGATCCTCGCCGCAGGCGTCGAGCGCGTCGCCGTTGCGCTGCAGGATCCCGATGCGCTCGTGCACGGCCGCGGCATCGCGGCGCTGCGCGCGGCGGGCGTCACCGTCGACGTCGGCGTAGGTGCCGCCGACGCGCAGCGTCTGCTCGCGCCGTACCTCCATCACCGTCGCACCGGCCGCGCGTACGCCCTCCTCAAGTCGGCCGTCAGCCTCGACGGGCGCGTCGCCGCGTCCGACGGTACGTCGCGGTGGATCACGGGCGACGCCGCGCGGGCCGACGCGCACCGCCTGCGGGCCGAGAGCCAGGCCGTCGTCGTCGGCGCGGGCACCGCCCTCGCCGACCGTCCGAACCTCACCGCGCGCGGCCTGGACGTTCCCCCGGTGCTCCAGCCACTGCGCGTCGTGCTCGACGGCCGCGGCCGCGTGCCCGCTCGTGGCGATCTGTTCGACACCACGCTCGCATCGACGCTCGTCGTCACCACCGATCGCGCCGACAGCGGCGCCATCGACGCGTGGCGGGCAGCAGGCGCGAAGGTCGAAGTGGTCGAGCCCGGTCCCGGCGGATCAGGTGTCGACCTCCGGGCGGCCCTCGAGCTGCTCGGAGCGAACGGCGTCGTGCAGGCGATGGTGGAGGGCGGCCCGACACTCCACGCCGCGTTCGTCGAAGCAGGCCTCGCCGACGCGTTCGTCGTCTACGTGGGCGCCACGCTTCTCGGCGAGCGGGGCCTCGCCTCGATCGCGTTCCCCGGTCCCGACAGCATCGATGCCGCGACCCGCTTCACCTTGGTCGACGTCGCACGTCTCGGTGACGACGCGCGCCTCGAGCTCGTCGCGCTCCACGGAGGCGAGGGCTGATGTTCACGGGCATCGTCGAGGAGCTCGGACGGGTGCGTCGCATCGTCGTTCGCGAGGGAGGCGCTCGCATCGAGATCGACGCCTCGGTGGTGCTGTCGGATTCCGGGATCGGCGCGTCCATCGCGGTCAACGGCTGTTGCCTCACGGTTGTCGAGCTCGGCGGCGGCTGGTGGGCCGCCGACGCGGTCACCGAGACGCTGGACCGCACCGCGCTCGGATCGCTGCGAGCCGGCGACCCCGTGAACCTCGAACGTCCCGTTCGCCTCGCCGACCGGCTCGGAGGCCACCTCGTGCAGGGCCACGTCGACGGCGTCGGTGCAATCGGCGCGCGTGACCCGCTCCCGGACGGGTCGACCCGGGTCACGATCGAGGCGCCGCGCCGCCTGCTCGGTTACGTCGTCGAGAAGGGCTCGATCGCGGTCGATGGCGTCAGCCTCACGGTCGCCGCGCTGCACGACGAGGGGTTCGACATCGCGGTCATCCCGCACACGCTCGCGGTGACGACCCTCGGCACGAAGGAACACGGTGCACCGGTCAATCTCGAGGTCGACGTGCTGGCGAAGTACGTCGAACGACTCCTGCATGCTTCCGCATGAGAAGGGATCCCTGATGCCGTTCAGCACGATCGACGAAGCCGTCACCGCGATACGTGACGGCGAGATGGTGATCGTGGTCGACGACGCCGACCGCGAGAACGAGGGCGACCTCATCATGGCGGCGGACCGGGTCACCGCGGAGGCGATGGGCTTCATGGTGCGTCACACGAGCGGCGTGATCTGCATGCCGATGTTGGGCGAGCGTCTCGACGAGCTGCAGCTGCCGTTGATGGTGGCGAACAACACCGAACATCACCGCACCGCATTCACGATCTCGGTGGACGCCCGTGCCGGCACGACCACGGGCATCTCTGCCGCGGATCGGGCCACCACGGTGCACACGTTGATCGAGCGCACGACGAAGCCCGACGATCTGATGCGTCCCGGCCACATCTTCCCGCTGCGCTATCGCGACGGCGGTGTGCTCAAGCGGGCCGGTCATACCGAGGCGTCGATCGACCTGGCCCGGCTGGCCGGTTGCTATCCGGCTGGGGTGCTGGCCGAGATCGTCAACGACGACGGCACCATGGCGCGCCTTCCCGAGCTCGAGCGCTTCGCGGCCGAGCACCAGCTGCTGATGATCTCGATCGCGGACCTGATCCGGCACCGGCGGCACCAGGAGAAGCTGGTGCGGCGGGTGTCGGAGGCGCGTATCCCGACGCGCTACGGCGACTTCAGCGCGTACGTGTACGAGTCGTTGCTCGACAGCGTCGAGCACATGGCCTTCGTGCGCGGGGAGGTCGCGGGACAGCCGAATGTGTTGGTGCGGGTGCACAGTGAGTGCCTCACGGGCGACGTGTTCGGTTCGATGCGCTGCGACTGCGGGGTGCAGCTCGACGTCGCGCTCGAGCAGATCGCCGCCGCGGGGCAGGGCGTGGTGGTGTACCTGCGCGGTCACGAAGGCCGCGGCATCGGCCTCGGTCACAAGATGCGCGCGTACAACCTCCAGGACCAGGGCCGCGACACGGTGGAGGCGAACGTGGAGCTCGGATTCGCCGCCGACAGCCGTGAGTACGGCATCGGCTCGCAGATCCTCGTCGACCTGGGCATCTCCACGATGCGGCTCATGACGAACAACCCGGCGAAGTACGGTGGCCTCGAGGGCTACGGCCTCGAAATCGTCGAGCGGGTCCCGCTGCGCACGACGCCCAACGACGAGAACATCGCCTACCTTCGGGCCAAGCAGGCCAAGCTGGGTCACCTGCTGGAGCTCGACGACGAAGGGCTCGGCACGAGCTAGTCATGGGTGAGTACAGCGCGGCGGACGAGCCGCTCGACGGAACCGGAATGCGCATCGCCGTCATCGCGGCGCGCTTCAACGATCACATCACGAAGCCACTGCTCGCGGGTGCACTGGACACGTTGCACGAACATGGGGTGACCGGTGACGTGCCGGTGTTCTGGGTGCCCGGCGCGTTCGAGATCCCACTCGTCGCGAAGCGCCTCGCGTCGTCAGGCGTGTACGACGCCGTCGTGTGCCTCGGCGCGGTGATCCGCGGCGACACGCCACATTTCGACTACGTCGCCGGCGAGTGTGCGTCGGGGATCTCGCACGTCGCGCTGAGCACCGAGGTCCCGTGCGTCTTCGGCGTGCTCACCACCGACGATCTCGACCAGGCGCTCGCACGTTCCGGCGGCGCCGAGGGCAACAAGGGTTGCGAGGCGGCTCGCACCGCGATCGAGATGGTCGCGCTGCTGCAGCGCCTGCCGTCGCCGGCCAGGCAAGGAGACTGACTCGTGTTGCGATTGGTGCTGCCGAAGGGCACGCTCGAGCGCGCGACGCTGCAACTGTTCGAGGAGGCGGACCTCCCGGTCGAGCGCTCCTCCGACGTCGACTACCGCGCAACAATCCACGACCCGCGCGTCACCGAGGTGCGCATCCTTCGGCCCCAGGAGATCCCGCGCTACGTCGCCGGCGGCCTGTTCGACGTGGGTATCACGGGTCGCGACTGGATCGAGGAGACCAGCGCGGACGTCGTGACGTTGAGCGAGCTGCACTATTCGAAGGCCACGGCTCGTCCGATCCGCATGGTGCTGGCCGTCGCGGGCGACTCACCTGTCACTTCGGTCACGGACCTGCCCGACGGTGTGCGGGTGCACACCGAGTATCCCGACCTGACGCGGCGCTACTTCGAGAAGCACGGTGTCGACGCGCAGGTCACGTTGTCGTACGGCGCGACCGAGGCCAAGATCCCCGAGATCGCTGACGCGGTGATCGAGATCACCGAGACGGGCCGCGCCCTTCGCGCCGCCGGGCTGAAGATCGTCGACACGGTGCTGACCTCGTACACGGAGTTGATCGCCAACCCTGAGTCCTACGCCGACGCCGACAAGCGCCAGGCGATGGAGGAGGTCCGCACGCTGCTCGACGGGGCGCTGGAAGCACGCGGTCGAGTACTGGTGAAGCTCAACGTCGACGCGGCCCGTCTCGACCAGGTCGTCGCACTGTTGCCGTCGCTCAAGTCGCCCACGGTCTCGAAGCTGTTCGGCGAGGACGGTTACGCGGTCGAGGCGGTGGTGGCGAAGGCGGAGATCAACACGTTGATCCCTGCGCTGAAGAACCACGGTGCAACCGGCATCATCGAGTTGCCGATCTCCAAGATCGTCCACTGAGGCCGCGATGGACGGGAACGTTCGATGAGAGGTCGCGTGCGCTTCTTCGACGAGCATCGCGGCATCGGGGAGCTCGAAGAAGACGGCGGCGACGGTGGTGTGTACCCGTTCCATTGCACGCGCATCGCCGACGGCTCGCGGTCGATCCCGGTCGGTGTCGCGGTGACGTTCGCGGTCGCGCCGGGCCCGCTCGGCCGCTGGGAGGCGGTGACGATCAGGCCGTGCTGACCGGCGCACGCGGCGCGGGCGCAGCCGGCGACCCGTCGCCCGGCATACTGAGCGGCCCCGGACGGACGCACAGCAGGAGAGGTCATGAGCGAGGGCAAGCCGTCGTGGAAGGACCGGCTGAAGGCGGGCGTGCAGTCGGCCACCGAGAAGGGCAAGGAGCTCGCCGACCAGGCGAAGAGCACGATCAGCGAACAGAACGAGAAGCGCGTCGAGCAGTGGAAGAACGACCCCGACACGCTGTGGTTCGGGAACAGTCAGAACGCGGCGACGAAGGCCACGGGGATGAGCAAGGCCTTCTACCGCATCACGAAGGACCGCATCTGGATCGAGAGCGGGCTGCTCGGCGTACGGTCCGAGCACGTGCCTCTCTGGGCGGTCAAGGACATCGACGTGCGTCAGAACGTCATGCAGCGCGGCAAGGACGTCGGTGACGTCGTGCTGTGGCTCGAGGACCCCACGCTCGCGGCAGGGCAGGGCGGCGCGTTCAGCTTCAGCGGTGAGGCCGACCTCGGCGGGCACACGAGCGGCGAGGTGCTCCTCGACAACATCGACGGCCCATATCAGGTGCGCGACCTGCTGATGCCGCTCGTGAGCGAAGCCAGGCAGAAGAAGCTCGTCGAGCGCCAGACCCAGTACATCCATCAGGTCGGCCCGGCCGCGGCCGCCCCGACGTCCGCAGCCGCGGTCGACGTCGCCGACCAGCTGCGGAAGCTCGCGGACCTGCGCGACCAAGGCGTGCTCACCGAGGAGGAGTTCACGGCCCAGAAGGCCAAGCTGCTGAACGGCTGAACCTAGGTGCCGGGCTCGTGGTGGCGCGCCCGGTGCATGGCGGGGCCGGTCTTGCCGCTCAGGTTGCACGCGGTGTTCACCAGTGACACGTGGGTGAACGCCTGCGGGAAGTTGCCGACGAGCCGTTTCTCCACGGGGTCGTACTCCTCGGCGAACAGGCCGACGTCGTTGGCGACGCCGCGGAGACGTTCGAACAGCGCGAGCGCGTCGTGTGTGCGTCCGACCATCGACAGACAGTCGGCGAGCCAGAAGGAGCACGGCAGGAACGCGCCCTCGCCGCTCGGGAGCCCGTCGACCTCGCCTTCGTCGGACGTCTCGTATCGGGCGACGAAGCCGTCGTGCACCAGTTCCCGTTCGACGGCGGTGATCGTGCCCACGATCCGATCGTCGTTCGCCGGGAGAAACCCCACCAGCGGCAGCATGAGCAGGCTGGCGTCGAGGTTCTTCGATCCGTAGTACTGCACGAACGACTTGCGCTCGGCGTCGTAGCCGTGCGCGCACACCTGGTCGTGGATCTCGTCACGCATGGCGCGCCAGCGGTCGATCGGTCCGTCGAGGTGGAAGCGCTCGATCGCGTGCACCGCACGGTCGAACGCGACCCACGCCATCACCTTGGAGTGCGTGAAGTGACGGCGCGGCCCGCGCACCTCCCAGATGCCTTCGTCGGGTTGCCGCCACGCCGACTCGAGGTACTCCATGAGCACCTCCTCGAGATCCCATGCCGCCGGGTCGGGATCGATGCCGTGCCGGCGGGTCTGGTGCAGCGCGTCCATCATCTCGCCGTACACGTCGAGCTGGAACTGCTGTGACGCCGCGTTGCCGATCCGCACGGGCCGTGAGCCGCAGTAGCCGCTGAGCCACGGCACTTCGAGCTCCGTCAGCCGGCGCTCGCCGGCAGGCCCGTACATGATCTGCAGGTCGGCCGGATCGCCCGCGACCGCGCGCAGCAGCCAGTCGCGCCACTCGATCGCTTCCTGCAGGTACCCCGCGGTCATCAGCGCGTAGAGGGTGAACGTCGCGTCGCGTAGCCAGCAGTAGCGGTAGTCCCAGTTGCGCACGCCACCCAGGAGTTCGGGCAGCGACGTCGTCGGCGCGGCGACGATCCCTCCGGTGGGCGCGTACGTGAGCGTCTTGAGGGTGAGCACGGAACGCTGGACGAGGTCACCCCAGTTTCCGTCATAGGTCGATCGCGCCGTCCATTCCCGCCACCAGATCTCGGTGTTCACGATCCCGGCGACCGGGTCGAGGTCGTCCGGCGGCTGTTCGTTCGACGGGAACCACCCGAGGCTGAACGCGACCTGTTCACCTTCGTCGACCGCGAAGGTGGCCTCGGTCGTGCGCACACCGTCCACGTCGCGACCGTGGGTGTCCACCCCGGCCACGAGGACCACCGCGTCGGGGCCCGCGATCGCCCGCAACGTGCCGTCGGCCGAGGAGACCCACGGCACGATCGAGCCGTAGTCGAACCGTAGGACCAACTGCATGCGCATCGGGACGCGGCCGTGAACGCCCTGAACGAGACGCGCGACCGACGGGTAGCGACCGTGCACCGGCATGCCGTCGACGATCCGCACCGTGCCGTCGTCGGTCTCGAACACGGTCTCGAGGACGACCGTGCCGGGCAGGTACCGGCGCTCGACCCGCCGTATCCCGCCTTGCGGCGCGAGCAGCCATCGCCCCGCGGACTCGCGGTCGAGGAGCGCGGCGAACACCGCGCCCGAGTCGAAGCGGGGGAGGCAGAGCCAGTCGATCGAACCGTCGCGCCCCACGAGCGCGGCAGTGCGGGTGTCGCCGATGATCGCGTAGTCCTCGAGCGGTAGCGCCACGACGACATTCTCCTCGCCGGGACGTGGCCGCCGGCGCGACCCCCACTACCCGGCCCCGCTACCCGGCCCCGGTGGCGCTCCCGGCATCGCCGCTTGCGCCGGCCGGGCCGGGCTGCCCGGCGTCCTGGCCCGAGGCCTGCGCGGCCGCCTCCTGGATCTGGACGAACGCCATCCTGAGCTGCGACAGCGCCTCGCGCAGGGGTTGCGCGTGCTCGCCGAGACGGTCGCCGAGCCCCTCGACGAGTGCGGCCATTGCGTCGATCGCAAGCGCCGCCTCTCCGAGGTCCACGTGGGCTGCGCCCCCGAGACCCAGGTGAAGCACGGCCAACTCCCACAGCCCGATCGCGTGGTTCGCGATGATGTCGCGTACCGGCGTGGCGGCAAGGCGGCCCATCGCCTCCCGCATCTCCGCTTCGCTGAGCTCGCCGTCCCCTGGCCCGCTGGCCGGCCCGGACGGTCGGCCCTCGCCGGGCCCTGTCGACGGCCCGGAGGGCTCGGGTTCGGGCTGGCGCTCGCCGTAGGGTGTCCACAGGCTGCTCACGCTGGTATCCTCCCTGGGACAACCACATGGGAAGTGGGTGGAACCGGACATCGACGGCATCCTGCCGCCGGGCTGATTCTTCCCCACCCGGCACCCTTCGCGACGCCCTTTCGGGGCCCACGGGGAGCGGTCGCCGGGTTCGTTGCTCTCCGGCCGGATTTTCCGGTCCTTGCGCGGCGGACGCTTCCCGTGTCCGCCGCCTGCGCGTTCGTAGGCGGTCCTCCCGAAACGAGGTGGTGCGGAGATCGCCGCTGCGACTGAAGCCAGGATCAACGACCGGATCCGCGCACGCGAGGTCCTGTTGATCGGTGAGAACGGTGAGCAACTCGGGGTGCGCCCCTTGCCCCAGGCGTTGCAGGCCGCCCGGGAGCAGGACCTGGACCTCGTCGAGGTCGCTCCCAATGCCAATCCGCCGGTGTGCCGGATCATGGACTACCGGCGCTACCAATACGAGCAGCAGCAGAAGCGCAAGGAGTCGCGCCGGCGCGCCACGAACGTCGTCATCAAGGAGATGAAGTTCCGGCCCAAGATCTCCGGGCACGACTACGAGACGAAGATGAAGAACGTCGAGCGGTTCCTCGCCGACGGCAACAAGGTGAAGCTCACGATCATGTTCCGGGGCCGTGAGATGGCCCACCCGGAACTGGGGTTGAAGATCCTCAACCGGATCGCCGAGCAGGTCGCCGACAGCGCCGTCGTCGAGTCGGCACCGCGCCAGGACGGACGCAACATGACGATGGTCCTGCATCCGGTGAAGAAGCAGCAGCCGACCGGCGGCCGCCATCGGGAACAGGGCCACGGGGCGCCCACCGAGACGACGTCCCCGCCGAACTCGACCGGCTCACCCGCGCCGGCCGACGCAACAGGAGCACGTTGATGCCGAAGATGAAGACCCACCGCGGCGCCGCCAAGCGGTTCAAGATCACGGGCAGCGGCCGCATCCTTCGTCGCAAGGCGTTCCGTTCGCACCTGCTCGAGAAGAAGTCGTCGAAGCGCACGCGCCGCCTCGGCCGCCCGACGGAGGTCACCGGCGGCGACCGCAAGCACGTCGAGCGCCTGCTCGGCCGCTGAAGATCCCGCCTCGCGGCCGCCACAACGGCGCCACGGCCGCACACCGCACGACAGAACGGAGGACGTGACCATGGCCAGGGTCAAGCGCTCGGTCCACGGCAAGAAGCACCGGCGAGCCGTGCTGGACGCCGCCCAGGGATACTCGGGCTCGCGCAGCCGCAGCTTCCGCAAGGCCAACGAACAGGTCATGCACTCGCTGCAGTACGCCTACCGCGACCGGCGGGCGCGCAAGGGCGAGTTCCGCCGGCTGTGGATCGTGCGCATCAACGCGGCGTGCCGTCTCAACGACATCAGCTACTCGCGGTTCATCGCGGGCCTGAAGGCGGCGCAGGTCGACGTCGACCGCAAGCTGCTCGCCGACATCGCCGTACGTGACGCCGGCGCGTTCACGAAGTTGGTCGACACGGCGCGTCAGGCGCTCGCCGCCTGAGCGGCCCCGCACCAACCGGTCGCGCGCCGATGCTGGGCGCGCGTCACGCCGAGATCCGTCGTCTGCGTGAACTGGTACGCGACGGCCGCGCCCGCCGCCGTGAGGGAGTCGTGGTCCTCGAAGGCGCGCGCGTCGTCAGCGGAGCGCTCGACCGCGGTGCCGATCTCGCCGTCGTGTACGTGGAACCGGCGGCGTCGCGGTCGTCGGCCGATCTGCTGAGGCGCCTTGGCGACGCGGGCGTGGCGGTGCGCGACGTCACACCGGGCGTGATGGAACGGATCGCTTCGACTGTCACGCCGCAGCCCATCGTGGCGCTCGCGGCGCGGCCGCGCGCCGCGCTCGATGATCTCGCCCGCCTGGATGTCGACCGGCCGGTCGTCGTCGCGGTCGACGTCGCCGATCCGGGGAACGCCGGTACCCTGGTGCGCAGCGCCGAGGCCGCCGAGGCTGCGGCAGTAGTGTTCTGCGGCAATTCGGTCGACCCGCACAGTCCCAAGGTCGTACGGTCGTCGGCCGGCGCGCTCTTCGGAATCCCTGTTGTGGAGGTTGACAGCCCGGTGGAGGTGCTCGACGCGCTCGGCGCGGCCGGACGGCGGCGGCTCGCCACCGTTGCCCGCGGGGGCGAGCCGTACGACCAGTGCGATCTCACCGGCCCGCTCGCGCTCGTGCTCGGCGGCGAAGCGCGCGGTCTCCCCGACGCAGTGCACGACCACGTCGACGGCACGCTGACGATCCCGATGAGCGCCGTGTCCGAGTCGATCAACGTGGGCGTGGCGGGGTCCGTCCTCGTGTTCGAGGTGGCCCGCCGACGACGCCGGCGGGAGAGCCGGTGAACGCCGACCAGGCGCGGCAACTGCTCGAGCGCGCGCTCGACGAAGCACGCGAGGCGATCGGGTCCGCCGCGAGCCTCGAGGACCTCGAAGCAGCCCGCCGGGGCTTCGGCGGGAAGCGGTCGCCCGTGAGCCAGGTGAACGAGTCGATCAAGTCGCTGGCTCCCGAGGACCGGCCGGTGGTCGGCAAGGCGGTGTCCGCGTACAACGCCGCGCTCGGCGATCTCGTCGACGCGCGTCGCGACGAGCTGCAGGTGAGCGCGCGCGACGCAGCGCGCGTACGCGACGCGATCGATCTCACGGAAGGCGGCCACGGCCGCCGCCGGGGCCATCTCCACGTCGTGACACAGGTGCAGCGAGAGCTCGAAGACGTGTTCGTCGGCCTCGGCTTCCAGGTTGCCGAGGGCCCCGAGGTCGAGACCGACTGGTACAACTTCGAGGCGCTCAACATGCCGCCCGCGCATCCGGCCCGATCGATGTGGGACACGCTCTACGTGAGGTTGGGGCGACCGGAGCAGGTGATGTTGCGCACGCACACCTCACCGGTGCAGATCCGCGTGATGGAGACGCGTAAGCCGCCGATCTACACGGTCATGCCCGGTCGCGCCTACCGCAAGGAGACGCTCGACGCCCGGCACTCGCCGGTGTTCCACCAGATCGAAGGATTGGTGGTCGACCGCGGCATCACGTTCGGCGACATGGCCGGCACGATCGAGGCCTTTACGCGGGCCTACTTCGGCCCGGACAAGACGTCACGGTTGCGTCCGTCGTTCTTCCCGTTCACCGAGCCGTCGGCCGAGTTCGAGGTCACGTGCACGTTCTGCGACGGCGCAGGCTGCAGCGTGTGCTCGCGCACCGGGTGGATCGAGCTCGGGGGGTGCGGGATGGTCGATCCCAACGTGCTGCGTGCCGTCGACATCGACCCCGAGGAGTACTCCGGATTCGCGTTCGGGTTCGGTCTCGACCGCATGGCGATGGACCGCCACGACATCGACCACATCAAGACGTTCTTCGAGGACGACGTGCGCGTCCTCGAACAATTCTGAAGGCGGCGGGCTGATGCTCGTACCCCTTTCGTGGCTCCGCGAGTTCGCGCCGATCGAGGCCGGCGTCGACGAGATCGTCGACGCGTGCAATCAGCTCGGTCTCGTGGTCGACGCGGTCCACGAGCCCGGGCGCGGTGTCGCGGGTGTCGTGGCCGCCAAGGTGCTCGAGGTCAAGGACCATCCCAACGCCGACAAGCTGACGCTCGTCGACGTCGAGATCGGCGGCGGCGAGACGACAACGGTGGTGTGCGGCGCGCGCAACCTCTCGGCCGGCGACGTCGTGCCCTACGCGCCCGCCGGTGCATCGTTGCCGGGCCTCGGGCGCCTCGAGCGCAAAAAGATCCGCGGCGTCGTGTCCGACGGGATGCTCTGCTCCGCGAAGGAGCTCGGCCTCGGCGACGACCACTCGGGGATCCTGCACCTCGACGGCACGGCCGAGCTCGGTCACGACGTGCGCGACGTGCTCGGCCTCGACGACGTGGTGCTCGACCTCGACATCACGCCGAACCGGCCCGACGCGATGTCCATCGTCGGCGTCGCCCGCGAGCTCGCGGCGCACTTCCACGTGCCCCTGCGCATCCCGGTCGCGCGGGCCGGCGACGTCAACGGCGACGTGCGCGGTGCAACCGTGACGGTCGAAGCGCCCGACCGCAACCCCCGCTACGTCGCACGGGTGGCATCCGTGCGCATCGGGCCGTCGCCGGAATGGATGCAGCGCCGGCTGACAGCGGCGGGAATGCGGCCGATCTCCAACGTCGTCGACGTGACGAACTACGTCATGCTCGAACGCGGCCAACCCCTGCATGCCTTCGACCTTGGCCGGCTCGGCGGCCGCGGCATCGTCGTACGGCTGGCCGAAGACGGCGAGCAGATGACGACGCTCGACGGGGTCGTGCGGAGGCTCGATCGCAGCGACCTGCTCATCTGCGACGCGCAGCGTGTGCCGCAGGCGATCGCAGGGATCATGGGTGGCGGCGCGTCGGAAGTCTCCGACGACACCACGGAGGTCCTGCTGGAGTCGGCCTACTTCGAGCCGACGGGCATCGGCCGGTCATCGAAGCGACTCGGCTTGCGCACGGAATCCAGCGCGCGCTTCGAACGGGGCGTCGATCCCAACGGCGTGCTGCAGGCAGCCGACCGTGCCATCGAGCTCATGACCGAGGTTGCGTCGGCCGACGCCGCGCCGGGCGCGCGCGACGAGTATCCGCATCCGATCGAACCGAAGCGCGTCACGTTGCGCGCCGGTCAGGTGAACGCTCTGCTCGGCACGGAGCTGGAGGAAGGCGAGATCGCCGACGCGCTGGTGCCACTCGGCATCGAGCTCGAAGGCACGGGCCCGGTGCGCACCGCCGTCGTGCCGACGTTCCGACCCGACCTCGAACGGGAGATCGACCTCGTCGAAGAGGTCGCGCGTCGCATCGGCTACAACTCGATTCCGATGACGGTGCCGAAGTCCGGAGAGCACTTCGGTTCGCTCACGACGCGTCAGCGCGAGCGCCGGCTCGTCGTCGACGTGCTCGTCGGCTTCGGCTTCGACGAGGCGTACACCATGCCGCTCGTCGCCCCGGCCGACCTCGAGCGCGCCGGTCTGCCGGCCGTCGGGATCGAGCTGGAGAACCCGCTGCGGGCGGAGGAGTCGCTGCTGCGCACCAGTCTGCTCCCCGGCCTGCTCGGGGCGGCCGAGTTCAACGTCGCGCAGGGCCAATCCGATCTCGCGCTGTTCGAAGTCGGCCACGTGTTCCTGCCCGGCGCGGGCGACGGACCGTTGCCCGACGAACGCGATCGCCTCGGCGCGTTGCTCACCGGCTACGTCCGCCGCCGTCCGCACGAAGACGACCGTCCGGTCGACGCGTTCGATCTGGTCGACGTTTGGAACGGGCTCGTCGGCGCATTGCGTCTCGCGGACGCGCGCCTGGAACCAGGGGAGCAGGCGTCGCTGCACCCGGCCCGGAGCGCACTCGCGGTCGTCGACGGTCAGGTGATCGGCGCCATTGGCGACGTCGCGCCCGAGGTTGCCGCGCGCTACTCGTTGACCGGCCCGACCGTCGCGATGGAGCTGGAGCTCGACCGCCTGCTCGACGCGCGGCGCCTGCCGGCCCGGCTGCGTCGCGTCTCGCGGTTCCCGGCCTCGCACATCGACCTCGCGTTCGTCGTCGACGAGACGGTACCGGCGGCGCGGGTCGCCGAGACCTTGCGGACGGCCGCGGGCGACCTGCTGGAAGACGTCGCGCTGTTCGACGTGTTCCGTTCCGAGTCGCTCGGCCCGGGTCGCAAGAGCCTCACGTTCGCGTTGCGGTTCCGCGCGCCGGATCGCACGCTCACCGACGCCGAAGTGGCGGACGTGCGCCGCCGAGCCATCGACGCCGTCGTCGCGAACCATGCTGCGGAGCTGCGGGGTTGACCACCTTCGTGCACACGCTTCGGCCGCGCTACGCCGAGGTCGATGCGCAAGGCGTCGTGTTCAACGCACACTGGCTCACGTACTTCGACGAAGCATGTACGCGTTTCTTCGAGAGCCTCGGCTTCCCGCCGGCCACCGCGTTCTTCGAGGACTTCGATTTCATGGTCGTGAAGGCGGTGCTCGAGTGGCGAGGCCCGGCCGGCTTCGACGATCAGGTCGACATCGCAGTCGAGCCCGTACGCTTCGGCACGTCGAGCTTCGACCTGCGGTTCACGGCCGGGGTGGGGCAGCGCGGCGTGTGTGTCGGTGTGATCACCTACGTGTCGGTGCAGCCCGGCACGCACGAGTCGACGCCGATCCCCGACAACGTTCGGGCCAAGCTCGAGGCTTCCAGCGCGTAACCGTCCGACCTCGTGTGGGTTCCACGCACATCGCCCGGTCAATCCACACGAGCTGACCGGCGCGCGGTTCCGAGCGCCGCGACGCGGCCGTTCCCGGCGCGAACTTCGAAGCGTGCGTCGGTGTCGTCGTGGTCGACCGCGGCCTCGACAGTCTGTTCGTCGACGACCATTCCGACGAAGCGGGCGGTGAGCTCACCGTGCTCGAGGAACCCGGCGCCCCAGGCGTCGAGGAGGACGCCGTACGCGGGGCCGCAGATCTGCATGCCCTGCGCCACGAGCCCGGGTAGGCCCAGCCGGCGCGCCGCGTCGGGGTCGGAGTGGTAGTTGCCCGCTCGGGAGTAGGCCCGCATCATCCCGGCGTCGACGTGCAGCATGCGTCGCGTCGCATCCGGGCCGAGGGGTGCGTCCGGACGGGGCGCCGGCCGCCGGCTGTCTCGGGGCGCGGATCGCGCGGGCACGCGGGCGGGAGTGAAGGTGGCTCGCGAGCGCCACAGCGGCGCACCGCCGGCCATCGCCACCGTGGATTCGATCACGGCATACTCGCGGCCGCGCTTCTCGAACCGGTCCGCGACCACGCCGTCCACGGTGAGATCCGTCTCGGCCCGGGCGCGGCCGACGCACGACAACGCCTGCTCCGCGTGCAGCAACGGATCGGGGACGACCTGCTGGACGAGCAGGATCGTGAGGTTCGCGGCCATCGGCGGGTAGAGCAGCCGCTCGTGGCGCGCCGGGTGGTCCACCCCCGCCCCAGCCCAGTAACGGTCGTTGGCGGCCGCCGACAGCCGCACTGCCAGACGCGGGAACCGGTCACCGGAGGCCAGCGCCGGAAAGTCAGTTGCATGGGTATTCATCAGAGTGAATAGAATGCCGCCATGGCGTACCGAGCCGGCGTCGTGGGCGCATCAGGGTACACAGGCGCCGAGCTGCTCCGGCTGCTCGCCGGCCATCCCGACGTGGAGGTCGTGCACGTCACCGCGGCGGCGAATGCCGGAGCCGCCGTCGAGCGCCTGTATCCGTCGCTGGCCGCGGCGTATCCGGGACGCACCTACGAGGAGTACGCGCCGGGCGATCTGGCCGGCCTCGACGTCGTCTTCCTGGCCCTGCCGCACGGCGAGTCGCAGCGTCTCGTGCCCGACCTCGTCGACCGGGTCGGCCACGTCGTCGACCTCGGAGCGGACTTCCGCCTGCCGGCGCCGGCCTACGAGCGCTGGTACGGCTCGCCCCACCAGGCAACCGACCTGCTCGACGCGTTCGCGTTCGGCCTCCCCGAGCTGTTCCGCGACGAGGTGAACCGCTCCAACCACGTGGCCGCGCCGGGTTGCTATCCCACGGCGGCGACCCTCGCCCTCGCGCCACTGTTGGCCGCGGGTCTCGTCGAGCCGACGGGCATCGTCGTCAACGCCATGTCCGGCGTCTCCGGCCGGGGCCGCGGCCTCTCCACGCCGAGCTTGTTCTCCGAGGCCGACGGGACGGTCACGCCGTATGGGTTGTTGAACCACCGGCACACGGCGGAGATCGAGCTCGCGCTGGACCACGTCTGGGCCGGCGATCACGCCGTGCAGGTGTTGTTCACCCCGCATCTCGTGCCGATGACCCGCGGCATCCTTGCCACGTGTTACGCGCGCCCCGCGGTCGACGGTCTCGACACTGCGACACTGCTCGCGCGCTATCGCGAGCACTATGCGGCGGAGCCGTTCGTCATCGTGCTCGACGATCCGCCGACCACCAAGGCGACGTTCGCGTCCAACGCCGCGCACGTCACCGTGCGCTTCGACCCTCGCACGGGCACCGTGCTCGCCCTCGGCGCCATCGACAACCTCGTAAAGGGCGCGTCCGGGCAGGCGGTGCAGGGCGCGAACCTGGTGCTCGGCCTGCCCGAGACGGCGGGGCTGTCGTCTGTCGGGGTGCAGCCGTGAGCGTGACGCACGCCCGCGGCTTCGAGGCCGGCGGCCTCGCGTGCGGCATCAAGGACTCCGGCGCCGCCGATCTCGCCGTCGTCACGACGGCGGACCGTGCTCCCGCCGTGGCGGCGGGTGTGTTCACGCGCAACCTTGCGGTCGCTGCGCCCGTGCAGGTGAGCCGGGCTCATCTTCGCGACGGCAGCGCAACCGCGGTCATCGTCAACTCGGGAAACGCGAACGCGGCCACGGGTGAGGCAGGCGTGCGTGACGCGCGGCGGATGTGCGAGCTGACCGCGAGCGGCCTCGGCTGTGCCGCCGGCGACGTGTTGGTGTGCTCGACCGGCCTGATCGGGATCCCGTTGCCGTTCCATGCGCTCGAGGCCGGTATCCCGAAGCTCACCGGCGCGCTCAACGGCGCGACGGCGGCCGCGGAGGCCATGCTGACCACCGACACCGTGCGCAAGGAGGCGGTCGCGTCCGTCGCGGGCACGACCGCCGTGGTCGGCGGCATGGCGAAAGGCGCGGCGATGCTCGCGCCGTCGATGGCCACGATGCTCGCCGTGATCACCACGGACGCGGCCGTCGAGCCCGATGCGCTGCAACAGTCGCTCACCCGAGCCGTCGACGTGTCGTTCAACCAACTGTGCGTGGACGCCTGCACGAGCACCAACGACACCGTCCTCGTGCTCGCCAACGGCGCCGCGGCGGCCGACGAGCCACTCGCCGGCCGGGACCTCGACGCGTTCACGGACGCGCTCACGAGTGTCTGCCTCTCGCTCGCCGAGCAGATGGCGGCCGACGCGGAGGGCGCCACCAAGCTCGCCCGCATTGTCGTGAACGGCGCGCGGACGGTTGACGACGCGCGGCGGGCAGCTCACGCCGTGGCCGCGAGCCAGCTCGTGCAGTGTTCGCTCAACGGCGCCGACCCCTACTGGGGTCGTGTCTGGTCGGAGCTCGGCGCGAGTGGCGCCGGCATCGACCCGCAGCTCGTCGACATCGCGTACGGCGGTGTCGTCGTGTGTCGTGACGGCGTTGCCGCACTCCACGACGAAGACGCGCTCGCCGGTGTGATGGCGCAACGAGACGTCACGATCACCTGCGAGCTGAAACTCGGCGACGCGAGCGCGACCGTGCTGACGACCGACCTGAGCCCCGGCTACATCGACGAGAACCGCCGCACGTCATGAGCGCCGTGCGGACGGAGCGGAGCTCCGCTGGGCGCAGCCCCCTCGAGCGGGAGCGGAGGGAGCCATGAGCATGACGTCGCGGCTCGAGCGGGCGCAGGAGAAGGCGGCGATTCTCGCCGAGGCGCTGCCCTACATTCGCGAGTTCACGGGCTCGATCGTCGTCATCAAGTACGGCGGCCACGCGATGGAAGACCCTGCGCTCGCCGATCTGTTCGCACAAGACGTCGTGTTGATGCGGCTCGTCGGCATGAATCCCGTCGTCGTGCACGGCGGCGGCCCGCAGATCAGCGACCTGATGCGCCGGCTCGGGAAGGAGCCGGAGTTCGTCGACGGGTTGCGGGTCACCGACGCCGAGACGGTCGACATCGTTCGCATGGCCCTCGTGGGCAAGGTGAACCGCGAGGTGGTGGCGGGGGTCAACCGGCACGGCTCGTACGCGGTCGGCCTCTCGGGTGAGGACGCGGGACTGCTGACCGCGGTCGCGCGCGACGAGCGACTCGGCTTTGTCGGCGACGTCGGCAGTGTCGACCCGTCGATCGTGCAGCGGCTGATCCGCGAGGAGCTGATCCCCGTGATCGCCACTGTCGGCGTCGACGAAGGCGGCCAGCCCTACAACGTGAACGCGGATGCCGTTGCCGGCGCGATCGCCGAGGCGGTCGGCGCGGTGAAGCTCGTGTACCTCACGAACGTCACCGGCCTCTACACCGACTACCCGGACGAGTCGTCGCTCGTGTCGCGCCTCGACGTCGCGCAGCTCGAATCACTTCGCGCCGATGGCGCGTTCGACCAAGGGATGATCCCGAAGGTCGACTCGTGCATCTCGGCCCTGAAGAAGGGCGTCTCCAGTGCACACATCCTCGACGGGCGCCTGCCGCACGCGTTGCTGCTCGAGTTCTTCACCCGTGAAGGGGTCGGCACGATGGTGACGCCATGACCCGCCTCGGCAACGACGAGGTCGTCGCGCTCGACGCCGCCCACGTCATGGGCACGTACGCCCGGCTGCCCGTGGTGTTCGTCCGCGGTGACGGCACGATGCTCTACGACATCGAAGGCAGGGAGTACCTCGACTTCCTCAGTGGGATCGCGGTCGTGTCGCTCGGGCACGCGCACCCCGAGATCGCGGCCGCCATCGCAGAGCAGGCCGCGACGCTGCTGCACGTCTCCAACCTCTACTACAACGAAGTGCAGCCCCAGGTCGCCGCGCGGCTCGATCATGTGCTCGGTGGCGACGGCCGCGTCTTCTTCTCGAACTCGGGCGCGGAAGCGAACGAAGCGGCGATCAAGCTCGCGCGGCGCTACGGCCAGCTCAACGGCGGTCCCGAGCGACACCACGTGCTGTCCGCGTACGGCTCGTTCCACGGCCGCACGCTCACCACGCTCGCGGCCACGGGTCAGCCCCAGAAGCACGAGGCGTTCCAGCCTCTTCCCGCGGGGTTCCGGCACGTCGCGTTTGCGGACGTCGACGCGCTCGAAGCTGCGCTCGACGAGCGCGTGTGCGCGGTGCTGCTGGAGCCGGTGCAGGGCGAGGGTGGCGTGACCCCGGCACCTCCCGGCTACCTCGAGGCGGTGCGCCGGCTCTGCGACGAACACGAGGCGTTGCTCGTCGTCGACGAAGTGCAGACGGGCCTCGGCCGTACCGGGCGCTGGTTCGGTTTCCAGCACGCGGACGGCGTGCGGCCCGACGTCGTCACGATGGCGAAGGCGCTCGGCAACGGCGTGCCCATCGGCGCGTGCTGGGCGCGGACGGAAGTCGCGGCTGCGTTCCGGCCGGGGGATCACGCCACCACGTTCGGCGGGCAGCCGCTCGCGGCGCGCGCCGCGCTCACGACGCTGCAGATCATGGAGCGCGACGACGTTCCCGCCCTCGCGCGGCGGGCGGGGGAGCGGCTGACCAAGGGCCTGCTCTCGCTGCCGGGTGTCACGGAGGTACGCGGGCTCGGTCTCCTTCTCGCCGCGCAGCTCGCGGATGGCAGCGATGCGGCTGTCGTCGCGCGGCGGTGCCTCGATGCCGGCCTCGTCGTCAACGCGGTCACACCGCAGGCGCTTCGGCTTGCCCCGCCCCTGCTCGTGAGCGACGACGAGATCGACCGCGCCGTCGCGGTGTTGGAACAGGTGTTGGAGGAGGTGACTGCGGCGTGACCGATTTCCTCGAGGTCGACGATCTCTCGCCGGCCGCGTTGAACCGTGTCCTCGACCGCGCCGCGGCGTGGAAAGCGGCTCCCGAACGGGTGGAGCAAGTGCTGGCCGGGAAAGGCGTCGCACTGCTGTTCGAGAAGCCGTCGGCGCGCACGCGATCCTCCACGGAGATGGCCGTCGTCGGTTTGGGCGGGCACCCCATCTACATCCGCCCCGAGGAGGTCGGCTTCGACGTGCGCGAGAGCGTCGAAGACATTGCCCGCACGCTCGGGTCGTACTGCTCGGTGCTCACGGCCCGGGTCTTCGACCATCAGACGCTCTACCGGATGGCAGATGCCGTCGCGGTGCCGGTCGTGAACCTCTTGTCGGACCGCGCCCACCCGTGCCAGGCGGTTGCCGATCTCCTGACACTGCGCGAACGACTCGGTTCACTCGACGGGCGTCGGCTGGTGTTCGTCGGCGACGGCAACAACGTCGCCGCGTCGCTCGCATTCGCCGCC
Source organism: Acidimicrobiia bacterium (assembly GCA_024281095.1). GTDB lineage: Bacteria > Actinomycetota > Acidimicrobiia > IMCC26256 > JAMXLJ01 > JAMXLJ01. The sequence continues at coordinate 51,823 of JAMXLJ010000063.1, forward strand.
GCGCTCACCGGCATGGAGCTCGTGGTGGCGTCGCCGCCGGGCTACGAGCTCGACGACGACGTTGTCGACCGGGCCCGCAACGCGGGCGGCGCGGTCGACGTCGTCAACGATGCGTTCGATGCGGTGAAGAACGCGGACGCGGTCTACACGGACGTGTGGACGTCCATGGGTGACGAGGACCAGGCCGACGTGCGCCGCGCCGCTTTCGCGGCGTATCAGGTGAACGCCGCGCTGATGGCCGCGACCGGAAACGACGCCTTGTTCCTGCACTGCCTCCCGGCCCACCGCGGCGAAGAAGTCACGAGCGAGGTTCTCGACGGCCCCACCTCGGTCGTGTGGCAGCAGGCCGAGAACCGTATGCACGCGGCGCGCGCGCTGCTGCCCGAGCTCCTGGAGATGTGACGTGGCGACGTTGGGCAAGCCGCAACGTCAGCACCGGATCGCGCGACTGCTCGAGGAGCAACCGGTTTCCAGCCAGGTGCAGCTCGTGGAGCTGCTCGCGGCGGAGGGCGTCGTCGCGACCCAGGCGACCGTCAGCCGCGATCTCGAGGAGCTCGGTGCATTGAAGGTGCGGATTCCCGGTGGATCCATGGCGTACGCGATCCCGGAGCACTCGAAGGACCGGCCCGCGCCCGACGACCATCTGCGCCGGCTGATGGGCGAGTTCGTCGTCGAGGTGGCGCACAGCGCGAACCTGGTCGTGTTGCGTACGCCACCGGGTTCCGCGCACGTCATCGGTTCCGCCATCGATCGGGCCGGGTTCGTCGAGGTGCTCGGCACCGTCGCCGGCGACGACACGCTCGTCGTCGTGTGTGCCGAGCACGTCGGTGGCGCGGAGGTCGCCGGCCGGTTGGCCGCCCTGTCAGGTTTGTAGCGATCGGAGAAACTGTGGCGAAGCGAGTGGTGCTCGCGTACTCCGGCGGTCTCGACACGTCCGTCGCGGTGCGCTGGATGCAGGAGGAGTGGGGCGTCGAGGTGATCGCGCTCGCCGCCGACGTCGGACAACCGCGTGCCGACGCCGGCGTCAGCGGCGAAGACTTCGACGCCATCACCGCACGAGCCCGCGGCGCGGGAGCGGTGGACGCGAAGGTCGTCGACGTGCGGGCCGAGTTCGCCGACGAGTACGTGCTGCCGGCCCTCAAGGCCCACGCGCTGTACGAAGGCCGGTACCCCCTCGTCTCCGCGTTGTCGCGCCCCGTGATCGCAAGGCATCTCGTCGCGGCGGCGCGTGAGTTCGGTGCCGACGCGGTCGCGCACGGTTGCACGGGCAAGGGCAACGACCAGGTGCGCTTCGAGGTCTCGGTCCGTTCGCTCGCGCCGGACCTCGAGGTGCTCGCGCCGGTGCGGGTGTGGGGGCTCACCCGTGAGGACGCGATCGACTACGCGAAGCGCTTCGAGATCCCGCTCACCGTCACGAAGGACAAGCTCTACTCCGTCGACGAGAACCTCGTCGGGCGGGCCATCGAGTGCGGTGTGATGGAGGACCCATGGGTTGCGCCGCCGGCCGGCGTGTACGAGATCACCCGCGACGCCGCCGACGCCCCTGACGCGGGGCGGGATCTCGTCGTCCGGTTCGAGTCCGGTGTGCCGGTGGCGCTCGACGGCACCGCGATGCCGCTGCACCAACTGATCACGACGCTCAACGGTTGGGTCGGCGAGTACGGCTTCGGGCGCATCGACATGGTCGAGAATCGCCGTGTCGGCATCAAGAGCCGGGAGACGTACGAATGCCCGGGCTCGCTCGCGTTGATCGCCGCGCACGCGGATCTCGAGTCCATCGCACTCGAGCGCGACCTCCAGCGCGAGAAGGCTCGTCTCGAGCCGCGGTACGCCGAGCTGGTGTACGACGGGTTGTGGTTCTCGCCGCTGCGGCGGGCGCTCGACGCGTTCGTGGAGTCGGCCCAGGAGGACATGACGGGCGAGGTGCGCCTGCGGCTCGAGCCCGGTCGCTGCTTCGCGAACGGCCGGCGGGCGCAGCGGGCGCTCTACGACTACGAGCTCGCTACCTACGACGCGGCCGACTCGTTCCGGCACGAAGATGCCGCGGGCTTCGTGCGCCTCTGGGGCCTTTCGCTGGAGACGTGGGCACGCCGCCACGCTCCCGGGTCGTGAGGTTCACGTGAGCGAAGCACGACCGCTGTGGCACGGCCGGTTCCACGAAGGGCCGTCCGAGGAGTTGCTCGCGTTCACGTCGAGCCTCGAATACGACCGCGACCTCGCCGCAGACGACCTCACGGGCTCGCGCGCGCACGTGCGCATGCTCGCGAAGGTCGGACTCATCACCGGCGAAGAGGAGCAGGCATTGCTCGACGCGCTCCGGCAGGTCGGCGAGGAGCTCGAGGCGGGCGCGTTCGACTTCGCCCCCACCGACGAGGACATCCACACCGCGATCGAGCGCCGGGTCACCGATATCGCGGGCGCGGCGGGGGCGAAGCTGCACACGGGGCGCAGCCGCAACGATCAGGTCGCGCTCGACCTGCGACTCTGGCTGCGCCGCGAGGGCCGCGCGCTCGTCGCCGCGATCCAAGGGCTGCAGGAGGTCCTCGTCGTCCGGGCCGAAGAGGCGGAAGATGCGTACCTACCGGGCTACACCCATCTCCAGCGCGCGCAGCCGGTGCTGCTCGCCCACCATCTCCTCGCCCATGTCTGGGCGTTCGCGCGTGACGTGGAGCGTTGGCGCGACACGTTGACCCGCACCGACGTGTCGCCGCTCGGCGCCGGCGCGCTTGCGGGGTCGAGCCTGCCGCTCGACCCCGACGCGGTCGCAGACGAGCTCGGTTTTGCGACGCGGTTCCACAACTCGCTCGACGCGGTCTCCGACCGCGACTTCGTGGCCGAGGCCTTGTTCGCCGCCTCCCTGACCCAGGTACATCTTTCGCGGCTCGGCGAGGAGGTCATGTTGTGGTCGAGCGACGAGTTCGGGTTCGTGCAGCTCGCCGACGCGTACAGCACCGGGTCGTCGATGCTGCCGCAGAAGAAGAACCCCGACATCGCCGAGCTCGCGCGTGGCAAGGCCGGCCGGCTGATCGGTCACCTCGCCGGTTTCCTCGCGACGCTGAAGGGTCTGCCGCTCGCGTACGACCGCGACCTCCAGGAAGACAAGGAGCCGCTGTTCGACGCGGTGCGCACCTGCCGACTTGCGTTGCAGGCCATGAGCGGCCTGCTGGCCAGCGCGGAGTTCTCGGTCGACCGTATGCGGGCCGCGGCGGATGCGGCGTCGTCGGCGGCCACGGACCTCGCCGAACACCTCGTGCGCGCGCACATGCCGTTCCGCGAAGCGCACGCGCTCGTCGGCGGTCTCGTACGCCAGTCGGTCGAGCGCGGGATTCCACTCGAGGAGCTCGTCACGAACGAACCGAGGCTCGGTCCCGAGGCGCTCGCGTTGCTGCAACCCGGTGAGGCCGTGCGCCGGCGCACGTCGCCCGGCGGCGCGGGGCCGGAACCGGTGGCGCGCCAGCTCGAGGAGGCGCGCTCACGGCTCGCCGAGCAACGGCACTGGTTCGGCCACGAACCCGACGACAGGTGACGGGCGCGCGTCGCGGTCGAACGCTGCCCCGCATCTTCTACGCCCGGGACTCGCTCGAGCTCGCGCCCGACCTGTTGAACAAGGTGCTCGTGCACGACGATCCCGTGCACGGCCGGTCGGCCGTGCGTCTCGTCGAGGTCGAGGCGTACCGCGGCGCCGAGGACCCGGGAAGTCACGCGTACCGCGGCCGCACACCTCGCAACACGACGATGTTCGGCCCGCCCGGCCATCTCTACGTCTACTTCAGCTACGGCGCCCACTGGTGCGTGAACGTGGTGTGCGGCGAGCCGGGCGTGGCGAGCGCGGTGCTGCTGCGCGGCGCCGCACCGCTCGAAGGCCTCGACGTGATGCGCGCACGTCGCGAGCGCGCGCGTCGTGACGTCGACCTGTGCTCCGGCCCGGGCAAGCTCGCGCAGGCGCTCGGGCTCGACCGTTCGTTCGACGGTGCCGATCTCGTGCGCGGCGCGGTGCGGATCCTCGACGACGGGGTCGCGCCGCCGGTTGCGGCCGCCGTCTCGCCCCGTGTCGGCCTGAGCGAGGGAAAGGGCGAACACCACCTCTGGCGCTTCAGTGTGCCCGGTGATCCGAACGTGAGCCGGCCGCGTCCGGCGGTGCCCGCGGATGCGGTGCAGCCTCGACGACGATGAGGTCTGCACTACGTTCGGGCCCGTGACCGAGCCCGCCCGCCTCGATGTCGACGAGCAGATGAAGGTGCTCACCGCCGGCGCGGTCGACGTCATCGCCCCCGCGGAGCTGCGCCGCCGCCTCGAGCGCGGCCGGCCGTTGCGGGTCAAGCTCGGCATCGACCCGACCGCGTCCGACATCCACCTCGGATTCGCCGTCGTGCTGCGCAAGCTGCGCCAGTTCCAGGACTTCGGTCACCGCGCCGTGCTCATCATCGGCGACTTCACCGCCCAGGTCGGCGATCCGTCCGGCCGTTCCGCGACCCGTCCCCGGCTCTCGGCCGACGAGGTCGAGCGTCACGCCGCGACATACGTCGAGCAGGTGCGTCGCATCCTCGACTTCAGTCCCGACCGCATCGAGATCCGGCGCAACTCCGAGTGGCTCGCGGGTCTCGGAATGGCCGACATCCTGCGGCTCATGGCGAGCACCACGGTGGCGCGCATGCTCGAGCGCGACGACTTCTCGAAGCGGTATGCAGGGGGCGCGCCGATCTCGTTGTCGGAGTTCCTCTATCCGCTCCTGCAGGGCTACGACTCGGTGATGGTGCAGGCCGACGTGGAGCTCGGCGGTACCGATCAGCTGTTCAACAACCTCATGGGCCGCCATTTGCAGGAGCAGGCCGGCCAGGAGCCTCAGGTCGTGCTCACGACGCCGTTGCTCGAGGGTCTCGACGGAGTGCAGAAGATGTCGAAATCGCTCGGCAACTACGTCGGCATCGACGAGGCGCCGGCCGAGCAGTTCGGCAAGGTGATGAGCATTCCCGACGAGCTCATGCCGCGATGGTTCGAGCTCACCACCGGGTGGCATCCCGACCATGTCGCCGACGCGGTGACCCACCTGCGCGACGGCCGCCTCAAGCCCGTCGAGGCGAAGCGCAGGCTCGCGAGGCGCATCGTCGACCTGTACCACGGCATCGACGCCGGGGTGCACGCCGAGGCCGAGTTCGACCGGGTGTTCAAGGCCCGCGAGTTGCCGAGTCACATCCGTGACGCGCTCCTGCCATCCGGCGAGCTCGACGAGCACGGCCGGATCCGCCTGGCGAAGGCCCTCCACCTCGTCGGCCTGGTGCCGTCGAACAAGGAGGGGCGGCGCATGATCGAACAGGGCGCGGTGAGGATCGATCGTGACCGGGTCGAAGACCCCGACGCGGAGGTGAGCGCGGCCGACCTCGACGACCGGGTCGTGCAGGTCGGCAAGCGGCAGTTCGCACGGGTCCGGGTCCGGTGACGTTCGTCCCGATCGCGGGCCCGATCGCGGGCCCGATCGCGGGCCCGATCGCGGGAATGGGTCCACACCCGGACGTGTTCGAATACCCGTCGGTCGGATGCGATCTGCACCCCGCGGTGCGGTACGCTGAGTGGCCGCTTCGGAGAGGATCCGTCGGGCAGAAGTCCGGGTTTGTACGGGAATGTACGGTCCCGGTCCGCTGTTTGACTTCCTCACACCCCGTCCCTAGGATGGGGGGTCCCGCTCCCGGGGCTTCCGCGGTTCACTGCGGTCTCCGGGGCGAGCGGATTGACACGGACGCCCTTGCCCAACCGGGCTCTGCCCGGCAGCGCGGGGTGGGTGTCCGCCCGAGAGGAGCTCGGCCTTCATCGGCCGCGGTTTCGTGCTCTCGGGCAGCTGCTCCTTGAAAACGGAAGAGTGAATGCCAAAAGCCAGTGCGGGCGTTCGCATCGGTTCGCCGATGACGGACGTCGTCGATTCAGCACGGCGGGCGCCTCGCGCGCTCGTCGTGTCGTTGTCGGAACGGGTAGTGGCCCGATCCGGCAGCTCTCAACCTGATCGTTGGCACGTCAACCGGTGCTTCGGTGCCGGCCGCCGTGTCGAGATCTCGATGGAGAGTTTGATCCTGGCTCAGGACGAACGCTGGCGGCGCGCTTAACACATGCAAGTCGAGCGAGGCCCCGGGCTTGCCCGGGTGTCCTAGCGGCGAACGGGTGAGTAACACGTGAGGAACCTGCCCCGAAGACCGGGATAACACCGGGAAACCGGTGCTAATACCGGATGCCCTCATTGGATCGCATGGTCCGATGAGGAAATGGATTCCGCTTCGGGATGGTCTCGCGGCCTATCAGCTTGTTGGTGGGGTAACGGCCTACCAAGGCAGCGACGGGTAGCTGGTCTGAGAGGATGTCCAGCCACACTGGGACTGAGACACGGCCCAGACTCCTACGGGAGGCAGCAGTGGGGAATCTTGCGCAATGGGCGAAAGCCTGACGCAGCGACGCCGCGTG
>JAMXLJ010000064.1 GCA_024281095.1 Acidimicrobiia bacterium
GCCTCCGAGATCGGCCGGCCGCAGGATTCGCAGGTGCCGTAGGTGCCGGCGTCGAACTTCTCCAGCGCATCCTCGATCTCGTCGAGCGCCTCGACGAGCTTGCCGGCCAGGGCGTCCACCTCGCCACGCTCCGCGGTCACCTGACCGGAGTCGGCGAAGCCCTCGTCGAAGTCGAGATTGGCATCCGGGCCCCGACCCAGCTGGCGCAGCTGGTCGCGCAGCCGATCACGCTCCTCGGCGAGCTGGTCGCGCCGCGGCGCATGGGTCGTATCTGCCATGGAGGAAGGTTACTCCTGGCCGGTCCGCCGCCGCGGCCGCGAATTCACAAGCGCGCGCGTGGGTGGGCGTGGTCGTAGACCGCCCGCAGACGCTCGGGCGACACCTTCGTGTACACCTGCGTCGTCGAGAGGCTGGCGTGGCCGAGCAGCTCCTGCACGACGCGGATGTCGGCGCCGTGCTCGAGCATGTGCGTGGCGCAGGAGTGCCGCAGCACGTGAGGTGACAACCGGTCGGTGAGGCCGACCCGGGCCCCGGCGGCCCGCACGATCTTCCAGCATCCCTGCCGTGTGAGACGTCCGCCCCGGGCGTTGAGCACGACCGCGTCGACGGAGTCGCGCCGGGGGCGCATGCCGACGAGATGCGGGCGGCCGTACTCCAGGTACGTCTCGAGCGCGTCGCTCGCGCGCCGGCCGATCGGGACGATCCGCTCCTTGGAGCCCTTGCCGAGCACCCGCACCATCCCGTCGGTGAGGTCGAGATCGCCGCGGTCGAGGCCGACGAGCTCGCTGATGCGGGCGCCCGTCGCGTAGAGCGTCTCGAGGATGGCCCGGTCGCGCAGGGCCAGCGGATGATCGCCGGGCACCGCGTCGAGCAGTGCCGCGACCTCCCCCTCGGTGAGCGCCTTGGGAATGCCCTGCGGGACCCGCGGTGCCGCCACCTCCTCCGACGGGTCGGAGTCGCCTTCCCCCTCCTCCACGCAGAACCGGTGGAACGACCGAACCGCGACGACGGCCCGGGCGATGGACGACGGCGCGTACCGGCGCCGGCCCTCGTCGTCGCGGGCGTCGGTGAGCTCGGTGACGTACGCGCGCACGACCGGCTCCCCCACACGGGTCGGATCGGTCACCCCGCGCCGGCGCAGGAATGCGGCGTAGCGACGCAGATCGCGGCGGTACGCCGCGAGCGAATTCGCCGCAAGGCCACGCTCGACAGTGAGCCACATGTCGTGCTCCGCCAGCAGGCGCGCGAGCTCGTCGGTCTCGAGCTTCGACCCGCTCAGTCCGGGATCCCCTCGTACTCGCCGGCGAGGAGGCGCCGCGTGAGCAGCAGTCCGATGATGCTCTTGGCGTCGACGAGCTGCCGGGCCGCGATGAGGCCGTCCACGTCGGCGAAGGCGACGACCTCCGTGGTCATCGCGGCCTCCTCGTGCGTCGCGGCCTCACCCTCGTCGGTCTCGACGAGGTCGAACGCTGCGTACAGGTGGGTGTACTCGTCGCAGAAGCCGGGCGAGTTCCAGAACTCCGCGAGCTTCACGAGCCGGCCGGGGCGCAACCCGATCTCCTCGGCCAGCTCGCGACGCGCGGTCTCCTCCGGAGGCTCGCCGTCGACGTCGCGCTTGCCGGCCGGCACCTCCAACAACTTCCCCCCTGTCGCGGCGCGGAACTGACGCAACAAGATCGCGTGCGCGTCGTCGACCACGGGCACCACGACGACCGCGCCCGGATGACGTACCACCATGCGCGAGAACCGTTCCGGGTCGCCTGCGTCGCCGGTCGACTCGACGACCACCTCGTCGACCGCGAGGAAGCCGGCGTCGGCGACCCGCTTCGAGTCGACGATGCGAAAGTCGGTCACACGCGCACTCGGGCGCTCGCTACGAGACCGTCGTCGCGACGTCGATCGGCAGCCGCGGCACCCGCTCCTCGGCCCGCTGCTTCGCCGCCGCGACGAACGCCGCGAACAGCGGGTGCGGGCGGTCGGGACGGCTCTTGAACTCCGGATGAGCCTGGGTGGCCACGAAGAACGGGTGGACCGACTCGGGAAGCTCGATGAACTCGACGAGACGGTCGTCGGGCGACGTGCCCGAACAGACGAGTCCGCACTCCTCGAGGCGCCGGCGGTACCGGTTGTTCACCTCGTAGCGGTGGCGGTGCCGTTCGTACACGACCTCCTGGCCGTAGGCCCGCTGCACCTGCGAGCCCGGGAGCAGCTTCGCCGGATACGCGCCGAGACGCATCGTGCCGCCCATGTCGACGATCTCGCGCTGCTCGTCCATGAGATCGATCACCGGATGGGGCGAGTGCGGGTCGAACTCGCTCGAGTTCGCGCCGTCGAGACCGCACGCGTCGCGGGAGAACTCGATCACCGCGCAGTGCAGCCCGAGGCACAGCCCCAGATACGGCACACCCGAACGGCGGGCGAACGCGGCCGCCGCGATCTTGCCCTCGATGCCGCGGAACCCGAAACCTCCGGGGATCACGATGCCGTCGAGATCGCGCAGCCGCCCCTCCGCGAGCAGACCCTCGGTGTCGTCCGACGCGATCCAGTCGACGACGACGCGCGCGCCGCACGCGTAGCCGCCGTGACGCAGCGCCTCGACGACGGACAGGTACGCGTCGGGAAGGTTGACGTATTTGCCGACGAGACCGATGCGCACCTCGTCGGTGGCGCGCTCGACCCGGGCGACGAGATCACGCCACGCCGAGAGATCGGGCTCCTGCTCCGCGAGGTGCAGCACCCGGCACACGTAGTCGTCCAGACCCTCGTCGTGGAGCACGAGCGGGATCTCGTAGAGCGTCTCCGCGTCGACCGCGGACACGATGCCCTCCTCGGGCACGTCGCACAGCTGCGAAATCTTCTCCTTCAGCCGCGTGGGGATCGGACGGTCGGACCGGCACACGATCGCGTCGGGCTGGATGCCACGACTGCGCAGCTCGGTGACCGAGTGCTGGGTGGGCTTGGTCTTCTGCTCGCCCGACGGTCCGATGAAGGGAACCAGCGTCACGTGGATGTAGAAGACGTTCTCGCGGCCGGCGTCCTTGCGGAACTGCCGGATGGCCTCGAGGAAGGGCAGGATCTCGATGTCGCCCACCGTGCCGCCGACCTCGGTGATCACGACGTCGACGTCTTCGGCGCTCGCGAGGCGCAGGATGCGTTCCTTGATCTCGTCCGTGATGTGCGGGATGACCTGCACGGTCTGGCCGAGGTACGCACCGTGACGCTCCTTGGCCAGCACGGCCTGGTAGATCGAGCCGGTCGTGGCGTTGGAGTCGCGGTGCAGCGGCACGTCGACGAAGCGCTCGTAGTGCCCGAGGTCGAGGTCGGTCTCGCCGCCGTCGTCGGTGACGAAGACCTCACCGTGCTGGAACGGGTTCATCGTGCCGGGGTCGACGTTGATGTACGGGTCCAGCTTCTGCAACGTGACCCGCAGGCCCCGGCTCTTCAGCAGCCTGCCGAGCGACGATGCGGTCAAGCCCTTGCCCAGGCTCGACGCCACGCCGCCGGTCACGAAGATGTGCTTCGCCACCCAGTCACCCTCCGCCTTCCGCGCACCCAGGCGCCCGACCCGCCGAAGCGTCGAGCGACGCCCCGACTGCCCGCGCGCGCCCACAGACAGGTGTCGCCGGCGCGACGAGCTCTCGGGATCTCGACGGTACCATGCGCCGCGACGCCCGAATGTGACCGACGACGGCCCGCAATCGGCCCGCAATCATCGTGCGGGCCATCGTGCGGGGTCGTCGTCCGGGCGACCGGGTCCCGGACTTGGAGACGACGCTTCTGGACACCCTCGAGCGGCCACGAAGCGCCGGACGCGCCGTCATGCTGCGGGCGGCCGCGGGCTGGCGTCTCGACGCCCTGGTGCTCGCGCTCACGACCGCGGCATTGCGCGTCCCCGCGGTGCTCTCGTCCAAGCCGCTCGTGTTCGACGACGGCCAGTACGGCGCCGCGGCCGTCGCGATGCGCGCCGGCGCGCTGCCGTTCCGCGAGGTGTTCTCGAGTCAGGGCCCGCTGTTCCTGCCGCTCGTGTACGTGTTCGATCTCATCGGGGCGCGCACGCTCGACGCGCCGCGACTGCTCACACTCGCGTCCGCCGTCGTGCTCACGCTGGCGGTGTACGCCGCCGGCCGCGAGCTCACCAACCGCAGCGGGGCACTGGTCGCGGCCGTACTGGTCGCGTGCAGCGGTTCGGTGTGGTGGACGACGGGCCCGCTCACATCGGACGGCCCCGGCGCGGCGCTGGCGTGTGCGACGTTCGCGGTGGCGCTCGGCTACCGCCGCGTGCCCACTCGTGCGCGCGCCGTCGTCATCGGCGTGCTGGCCGCGTGCGCGTTCGCGGTCAAGAGCCTCCTCGTCGTACCCGTGCTCGCCGCCGCGGCCCTGCTGCTCCTCGGCCGGCGCCGCACGCGTGACGTCGTCGCGGCAGGGGCCGCGGCTGCGGCCGTGCTCGTGATCGTCACCGTGCCGTGGGGCGTGCACAACGTCATCGAGCAGTCGATCACGTACCACACCGACGCCGCCGGGCAACGCCACGTCCTCACGAACGTGCACAAGACGTTCGACACGCTCGTCGAGCGCGACATGCCCGTCCTCGTCCTGTCGTTGGTCGCCACCGCGCTCGTCGGAGCGGGGGCGATCTTCGGGCGCAGGAACGGGAGATCGTCCCGACTGAAGGAGCGGGGAGCGTGGACGGTTGTCGTGTGGGCCGCGCTCGCGTTCGCGGTGCTGTCGCTCGAGACGCCGCTGTGGCGCAACCATCTCGTGCACCTCGTGCCCGCGCTCGCGCTCCTCGTCGCTGTGTACCGCCCGCCGTGGGCCGTGCTCGCAGTCGCCGCCTTGGCGTTGGTGCCGTATCACGCGCTGCACGTGCACGATCTGTGGGCACCGCCGCCGTTCAAGGGTAGTGAAGCCGCGGTCGTTCACCGGCTGAGCGCATTGCCGCACGATGCGCTCGCGATCAGTGACGACCCCGGCCTGGTCTGGCGCGCGGGGCGCGCGACACCACCGAACTTCGTGGACGCGTCGATCCTGCGCATCGACTCGACCCGCCCGGGTCTGCGCCTCACGAGCGCCGTCGTCGCGCGAGGCGCGGCCGCTCGCGACGTGTGCGCGGTGGTGATCTGGTCGAGCCGTTTCGGCCGGTTCAGGGACCTTCCTGAGCGCCTGCAGCGTGCCGGGTACGAGCAGGCGCAGGCGTTTCCGCGCGGGAGGGCCCTGTGGACCCGTCCGTGCGCGGCGGCTCGCTGATCGTCTGGCTCCGCCCGCTTTTTCGCCGGCCGAGACGGTCCAGCGCGCGCAACGGCGCGACACGGTCGATGATCGAGGTGAACGAGACGAGCTCGGCCGCGACGTTGAGCACGACCAGCACGACGAGGATGGCATTGCGCGAGCCGCGTCCGACGTCGAGCACCACGCCGAGGCCGAGCACCGCGCCGAGGACGTTCGCGCCGGTGTCGCCGAGCATGATCCGCTCGCGCAGGTCGTCGCCGAGCACGCCGGCCGCGGCGCCCATCACGGGCGCGACGGCCATGCCGACCTCGCCCGGTCCGGCGACGATCGCGAACGGGATGTACGCGAGCAACGCGCATTTGATGGTGCGTCCAGGCGCGCGATCGAGCAGGTTCGCGAGATTCGCGGCGAGCGCGATGAGCAGCGCGTCGGCAACAAGGCGCTTGCCGGTGATGAAGCCCGGTGATGCCGCGAGCACGAGCGCGATCGCCGCGCCGCCGATGACCTTGAGCGCCCCGGTGGTGAGCCGGCCGCGCACGAGCGCGCCGAGATGACCCACGAAGCCCGTCGCCGAGCTGTCGCCGAGCAGATCGTCGATCAGGCCGAGCAGGCCGAACCCGAAGCAGGCGAACAGCACGAGCGGTCGGGCCGGGTTGCGGCCCGGCAGATCACCGACATGGAACGCTCCGAGTGTCGAGCGACCCGATTCGATGACGAGCGCGCTCGCGATGAGGAGGATGCCGCCTGCAGTCGACACCGCGATGCCGCGGTAGTTCGCACGCAGGAGTACGGGCACGCGCAGCATGTCGCGACCAGCGATCGCGAGGTATCGCACCGCGACGAAGCCGACCGCGAGTGCGAGCACGACCTTCACGGCGACGACCTCTGTGCTCGACCGCTCGCGGGCTCGAGCCGGGCGGGGGCGGTCAGGGCCTCGAGCTCCGCGGCCGTCGGATCGGTCTCGACGGCCGGCGTGCGGGCGAGCAGGTAGACGAGCGCCGCGTCGACCACACCGAACATCATCCCCGGGATGGCGATGCCCGAGTCGTTGAGAGCGAATCCGAGCGGCACGAGTACGACGAGACCGGCGCCCACCGCGACGAGCTCGGGGACCTCGGAGCGCAACGCGCGCAGGTGCCCGGGACGCACGAAGGCGAGCCACAGGAGCAACGCGAAGGTGAAGGGCACGAGCACGACCCAGATCGACGTGAGCGCGGAGAGGTTCTCGTGCAGCTTGCGGTCGATCACGGTCGCGAAGCCGCCGAAGTCGCCTGCGCCGATCTTCTCGAACAGGCGACCGAGATGGGTTCGTCGGTCTGCCGGGCGGGTCAGGTCGAGCAGGCCGACGGCGACGAACGCCGCCACGGCGCCACCGATCCACCCGAGCAATACCCGCATCCGCACCCGCACACCGAACAACACCATCCCGAAGATGCCGACGGCCGGCACGAGCGAGAGCACACCCCCGACGTCCGAACCCCAGAACGGCAACCCGTCGACGAGCAGCGCCACGACGACGATACCGATGGCGAGGCGGCGCCCCAGGGGCGGCCGCACGCGGTGAGCGACCAGCCCGGCGAGCACGAATGCGGCGACGCTGTACATCGAGTACGCCAGGTTGCCCATTCCCGCGAACCGTCCGGCTTGGATGGGCGAGTACCCGAACACCGCGTTCAACTGCAACCGGCTGCCGACGACCATGTCGACCGTCAACAGTGCGAACACCAATCCCAACGCGCCCATCAACGGAGTCAACGCGTGCTTCCGAAGGCTGGCGAGCCCGAGCGCGACGACGAGCGAACCTCCCACGAGGAACAGCCAGTACGGCCCGGTGCCGAGGTCGTCGAAGGGTATGAGCGTGGCGAGGTACGTCAGTGGAAGGAACGCCAGCATCGCGAGCGCCGCGATGGCGAGTGCGCCCCTTCCCCGTCGACCGAGCCCGATCACGACGACAGCCGCGACGACGAGCAGCACCGTCACCCACGAGTAGACGGGCGCGGCGAGCGTCGTTTGACCATCGCGGAACCTGGCCGCGTGCTCAACGTCCGCGAGCGACGCGGCTCTCGAGGCGACCGACGCACCGGAGGCAGCCACCTCGAACGGGCGTCCTTCCATCGTGTCGGGCCGGACAATGCCCAGTTGGTCGAGGATGGTCGGGGCCACGTCGACGAGTTGCACGAAGCGCGCGCGACGGGTCGTGCCGGAGCGCAGCCATCCGCCGTGTGTCTCCGGTGTGTGCAGGGCCGCGATCGTGAGGCCCGAACGCGTGCTCGAAGCGGCTGGGCCGACCACCATCACGATGTCGCGCGTCAGGTCGACGCGGGCGAGCAGCGCGCCGACGAGGCGATCGGTCGCGTCCATCGCTCGCCGGAGCAGTGGGTCACGCTCGGTCGACAGCACGGACCGTTGCAGCTGGTCCTGCCGTGCGAGGTCCGAGGCCTCCACGAGCACGACGGAGCGGGGCTGCCAGGCCGCGTCGAATGCCGCGGTGACCGCCTGCTCGTCGAGACGGACGCCGAACGGCGCCTGCGGGTCGGCCTGCAGGAGCCCGGCGTCGACCCGACCGGCGGGCACGTGGCCGTAGCGGTCCATCAGCGACATGACCGCCTGGCGACGATACGAGCCCGATGTGGTGAGCGGCGCACCGCCATCGGCGTTCGCGATGACGGCGCGCTCGTAGCCCGCGCGTGCGAGCGCGTCGCCCAGCGCGCCGATTCGCGCGTCGTACAACAACGAATCGTTGCGGTTGGCGACGTCCGCGAGGGACAGGTCGACGAGGCCGCTCTTCGCGTCGCGACCCGTGCGCAGCCGGTACACCGTGCTCACGGACTGCGAGCCGAATCGCTCGTCGACGCCGAAGCCGAACCCGTCGACATCGGGGACGCCCGCGGCACGTGTGCCCGCGCCCACCGTCGCGTAGCCGTCGCCGAGACTGCGGCCGCTCGCGACACCGCGGGTGGTGAGGTCGCCGACCGCGGACGTGCGCAGGAGCCGCGCGAGGTTGGGCATGTAATGGGCCTTGAAATCGTCCCAGCTCAACGTGGGGAGCGACACGACGAGCACCCGCGACGGCCGCGGCCGCGCCGAGGATGCGGCGGTTGCCGCGGTCGGGCCGAGCGTCGACTGCGCAAGGGCGCCGACAAGGGCGATCGAACAGACGAGGAGTGCGCGCCTCACGACCGCGCCACCGCCTCGGTTCGCGGGGCCCAGACGCCCACGATCCGGAGCCCGACCACGTAGAGCACGCCCGCGGCCGCGAGCAGGGCCACGAGCACGCCTGCGGTCGCGGCGCGACCGGCAGGCGCGACCGCTCGTTCCGCAGCCCACGCCGCGACGGCGAGCCCGCCGGCCAGGACCGTGACTCGCGGCAGCGCCCGCGGCACGACCGGCCGGCGAACGCGTCGCCACAATGACCAGCCGAGCACCAACGAGCCCGATGCATACGCCGCAGTGTGACCGAGGCCCAGCGCGGCAACGCGTGCGGCGCCATGGGTCAACGGAACGAGCACCGCCATGACCACCACACCGGCGGCCGCCGACGTCAAGCCCGTGAGCGCGGGTGTGCGGCTGTCACCCAGGGCGTAGAACGCGGCCGCCAGCAGGAAGAAGGAGCCGTACGCGTACAGACCGAGGGCGAGCGAGGCCAGCGCGGCCGCGAGCAGCGCGACACCACCCCCGGTGTCGGCGCGGCCGAACGCGACGACATGCATGGCGGGCAATGCAAGCGCGACGAGCGCGGCCGCGCACGGCACGACGAGGGTGGCCATGCTGTCGAGGCTCCACCGAACCGACGTCGCGAACTCGTCGAGGTCGTGACGGGCATCCGTGGCGAGCTCGGGGAGGATCGCGGTGTGGATCGGCTGGGCCAGCACGGCGTAGGGGGCAAGGAAGAACACGAACGCAACCTGGTACGCAACGACGCCGCCGGCCACCGCGTTGCCGAGCACGATGGCCGCGCCGAGGAGCATGCCTTCGCCGGTGTGCTGCAACACGGTCCAGCCGGACAGGCGCATCAGTCGCGCCACCTCCGGGTCATGCCGCACGAGGCGCGGCCGGAGCCTGAAGCCGGCGCGTCCGACCGCAACCACGGGGACCGCGACGAAGGCAGCCACGCCCAAGGTGCCCGCCGCCGCCAACAGCAGTTTCTCGCCCGTCGTCAGATGCAACGACACGGCACCGCTGCCGTGCACGAACCGGAACGCCAGCAGCGCGGCCACCATCACGACGGTGTTCCCGATCGGGGCGAGGGCGGTGACCACGAATCGCCGGCGCGCGTACAACACCGCGATCGCGACGGCGCCGATCGCGTACAGCAGCACCTGCGGCACGAAGAAGCGCAGGAGGAACGTCGCGAGATGCTGCTGGCCCGCGGCGACGCCACTGCCGTGTGCGCCCGTGCTGAGCAGGCGTGCGAGCCACGGCGCCGCGACCACGCCGACGACGGCTACCGCGCCGAGCACTGCGAGCGCGAGGCCGAGGACGCCTCCGGCGAGCCGCTCCGCCTCCGCGCGTTCACCGCGATCGAGCAGGCCGACGAACGTCGGTACGAGCACCTCGGAGAGCGCGCCGGCCGCGATGAGCTCGAACAGGACGTTCGACACGGCGTTCGAAGCCTGGAACGTGTTGCCGAGGTATGTCGTGCCGAGCACGGCCGCGACGACGAGCACGCGAAGGAACCCGAGCGCGCGCGACAGCGCGGTCGCCGCCCCCATGCCCGTGGCAGCCCGGGCCACGGCCCGGTTGCGCGTCACGGCTGCGTGACGGCTGGGACCACCGACGTCGCGCCGTCGCCGTAGCCGTAGTGACCCACCCGCCGGCCCAGCTCGGCGAGCGCGAGCACGGACGCGACCTGACCTTCAGTGAGCTCCAGATCGTCGACCGTGGACACTTGCTTCGACAAGGTCGAGTCGTCGCGTATCGCCGACACCCCGGCACCGCGCGGCGGCTTGCCACGCTCGTCGTGGTACACGTTCGCGACCACGGTCGCGGTCTTCGCCTGGGCAAGCGCACGCGCGATCGGAGGAACGAGGGCCTGCTGATCGGTCGACGCGTCGGTGGCGTTGACGAGGAGGATTCGGGCGCCCGTGCCGGGGTACGCCGTGGGCGTGAACGGCTCGCCCGTGCGCGGCCCGATCGGCTCGAAGGTTGCGAAGCCCGCGGTGACCAGCTCGCTCAGCACGTCGCCACCCGTCGCTCCCGGCGTCGCGGCGGGCGCCGACGATGGCGCGGCGACTGGCGAGCCCGCAAGCCGCGCGCCGAGGGCGGCGAGCCCGGCGTCACGGATCTTCGTTGCCGTGGCCGCGGGATCGCCGAGCATCTCGCCGAGCTTGCGTTCGTCGTCGGGGTTCTTCAACGACCAGGTGTTCTCCAGCCACAGCACGCCCGCGTTGGCTGCACCCGCCTGCTGCACGAGCTGCGCCGTCGCCTTGGCCATGCCGCCGTCGACGCCGCGTACCGCGACGATCGCCACGTCGACGCCGCTCAAGCTTCCGAGCACGACATGCGGCATCGATTCCCTGACGTACGCCTCGACGTTGCTCAGCTGGGTGCTCAGGGCGTTGTTCTCGCGCTGACGCGCGTTGGAGCTGCGCTCCACGCGATGGATCTCGGCCCGCAGACCGTTGACGGTGGCTTCCTTCACCACGGTCGATCCCATCACGATGCCGATCGCGAGCGCGAGGAAGACCGCGATCAAGGAGGCGAGATGGAAGCGGAAATTGATCATGGAGGAGCGCCCGTCAGAGCTGGTTCGAGATCGAGCGCCAGATGTCGCGCAGCGTGAATCTGATCCCGTCGAGGAAGACGTGCAACGAGGGCGATACCCAGACCATCGCGACGACTGCGGCGAGGGCCGCGAGCACGAGCAGCGCGATGTCGCGCCGGCGCATCCGGCCCTCGTACAGGCGGTTGACGCCCTTCGCGTCGACGAGCAACGGACCGAGGCGCAGGCGGGTCAGGAAGGTGGAGGACATGCCCTTGCGACCCTTGTCGAGGAACTCCACCATCGTCGCGTGCGTGCCGACCGCGACGATGAGCTGCGCGCCGGCCTCGTAGGCGAGGATCATCGCGACGTCTTCGCTCGTGCCGTCCATCACGAACTCGTGATACGGCACGCCCCATTGCGCGAGCGCATCGCGCCCCGGCGCCCGACCGTCGACGTGGACGTGATGCACGAGCTCCGCGCCCGTGTCGATCGCGCGTTTCGAGACGGAATCGAAATCGCCGATGATCACCTCGGGCACCAGCCCGACCTCGAGCAGTGCGTCCGCGCCGCCGTCGACGCCGATGAGCACGGGCCGGTACTCGCGGATGTAGTGCCGTAGCGCGCGCAGGTCACTGCGGTAGTCGTGGCCGCGCACGACAACCAGCGCGTGGCGACCCTTGAACTTCGTGCGCAACGGCGGCAGCTCCACCGGTTCGAACGCGTCCCGAGCTTCACGCCGGATGAACTCGAGGGTGTTCTCCGCGAAGCGCTCGAGCTCGACGCCGATCGCGGCCCGTGCTTCCTCCATGCGCGACTCGACCTCGTCGCGCGTCAGGACCAGACCCTTGCCGACGAGCTCGTCGCCGACCCAGATCTCGCCCTTCTCGATCCGGATCGCAACGCCCTCCGTCAGCTGACTCATGACATCCGCGCCGACGTCGTCGATCAGTGGCACCCCGGCCTCGACGAGCGCGAGCGGGCCTCCGTTGGGGTAGCGACCGGTCAGCGACGGTGCGGCGTTCACCACCGCGGCCACGCCCGCGTCGATCATGGCGTCGGCGGCGACGCGGTCGAGATCGGCGTGATCGATGACTGCGATCTCACCCGGGAGCAACCGCTTCACGAGGTTCTTCGTCCGCCGGTCCACCCGCACCGCGCCGATCACGGGCGTGGTCACCGGACGCCGGCGAACGGCGCGGCGCATCAGCCGCGCCGCCCCGGTCGTGATGCTTCGCGGACGCGGCGGGCCTCGACGATGAGCTCCTCCGCGTGGCCGCGGGCATGGGCGGAGTCGCTCGCGCCGGCCAGCATGCGCGACAGCTCGGCCACGCGGCCGGGAGCGTCGAGCACCTGGGCGGTGGCCACGGTACGGCGGCCCGCGCTGCGCTTCGCCACCAGCACTTGCGCGTCGGCGAAGGCGGCCACCTGCGCGAGGTGGGTGACGCAGAGCACCTGCTGCTCCGCCGCCAGCACGCTCAGCGCGCGACCGACCGCGACTCCGGCCTCGCCCCCGATCCCCGCGTCAACCTCGTCGAACACCAGCGTCATCTCGTCGCCTGGTGACCGTGCCCCGGCCAGCACGACCCGAATCGCCAGCATCGCACGCGCCAGCTCGCCACCGGACGCGGCCCGTGCGACCGGGCGGGCCGGCTCGCCCGGGTTGGCGGCGAGCAGCAGCACGACGTCGTCGGCGCCGTCCTCGGTCGGAGCGGCCGGGCCGACCTCGACCTCGAGCCGGGCCGCGGGCATGGCGAGCTCTTGGAGCCGGCTCGTGACCGCCGCCGCGAACTTCGGGGCCGCGGCCCGCCGCACGGCCGACAGCCGCTCGGCGGCCATGGTGGCGTCCAGGTTCGCCTGCTCGCGTCGGGCCTCGAGCTCGGCGACCCTCTCGTCGAAGCGGGCGAGGTCGTCGATGCGTGAGCGGACCTCACGTGCGAACGCCATCACGTCGTCAAGCGTCTCGCCGTACTTCCGCGTCAGCTCGCGCAGCAGGCGCCGCCGCTCCCCGATCGCCGCGAGCCGATCAGGATCCACGACGACACTCTCGGACACGACACGCAACTCGTGACCGAGGTCGGCCGCCTCGGCCTGCAGCGCCCGCAGCCGTTCCGCGAGCGCTTCGAACGGGCGACGCGACGCCAGCTTCGCGTACGCGTCACCCAACGCGTCGAGCACACCGCCCTGCACGGCGGCAACCGCGGCGTCGAGCGCGTCGTGATGCGCGGCTGCGTCGGCGAGCAGCTCCTCCTCGGCTTCGAGTGCGGCATCCTCACCCGGGTCGGAGAGAGCGGCCCGCTCGAGCTCCTCGGCCTGGAACCGCAGCAGGTCGAGCTCGCGGGCGCGGCTGCGGCTGTCACCGCCCATCGCGGCGAGCGCGTCCTCCACGCTGCGATAGCGCTCGCGCGCGACTCGGTACTCGGTGAGTGCGTCGCGCGCCGGCGCGCCCGCGAACGCGTCGAGGGCGCGTCGCTGGTTCGCCGGTTCGAGCAGCGATTGGTGCTCGTGCTGGCCGTGAAGATCGACGAGGCGCGCGCCCAGGTCGGCGAGCTCCCCCGCGGTGGCGAGCCGTCCGTTGACGTAGGCGCGACTGCGGCCGTTCACCGGCACGACGCGCGCGAGCACCACCTCACCGTCGTCGAGAACGTCCGCGTCGCCGTCGCCCGCACCTGTGACCCTCACGACCGCGGTTGCCTCGAAGCGGCCTTCGACCCGCGCCGCCTCGTCACCGGCGCGCACGAGCCCGCTGTCGGCCCGCCCGCCGACGAGCAGTTCGAGTGCCTCCACGAGCAACGTCTTGCCCGCGCCCGTCTCCCCGGTGATCACGGTCATTCCGGGGCCGAGCGGGAGCGAGATCTCCTCGACGATCCCGAGATGCTGCACGCGCAGTTCCGAAAGCATCGCCCTACCGGTCCGCCAGCCCGAACTTCGCCTTCAGGATCTGATGGAAGTCGCGCGGGCCGAACGTCACGACGCGCGCCGGCCGTGGCCCGGCGGTGCACGACACCGCGTCACCGCACTCGAGCTCACCCTTCTCGAGACCGTCGATCGTCAACGCGGCCCGCTGCGGGTGCAGCACCGTGAACCGGAGCTCTTCGTGCGCGTCCAGCACGAGCGATCGGTCGAAGAGCATGTGCGGTGACACAGGTGTGAGCAACAGGCACCGGTGCCGCGGCGACACGATCGGCCCCCGGGCGGAGAACGAGTACGCGGTCGAACCGGTCGGCGTCGCGACGATCAAGCCGTCGGCCGCGTACGTCGTGAAGAAGATGCCGTTGATGTCGACCGCGACGCGCACGGTGCGGCCCGGATTGAGCTTCTCGAGCACCGCCTCGTTGAGAGCCCACCAGCGCCCGCCCGCGGGACCGTCGGACTCCACGACGACCTGCAACACCATCCGTTCGGTGACGGTGAACTCGCCCGTGAGGATGCGCGCGGCCGCTTCGTCGAACTGGTCGGCCTCCACCTCGGTGAGGTAGCCGAGGTGTCCGACGTTGACTCCGAGCACGGCCGCGCCCGACTCGTAGACGAGATCCACCGTGCGCAGCATCGTGCCGTCGCCGCCGAGCGACACCGCGATGTCGAGACCGTCGACGAATTGCGCGGCGTCATTCCCTTCGTGCCAGCGACGCACCTCTACGCCGCCGGACCGCAACCGCTTCTCGAGCTCGTCCGCGAGCCGCTTGGCGTCGACCCGATTCGGGTGCATGACGAGACCGACCGCCTTCGGTGCCGCGCCGGCCATCATCCACTCCTTTCGTGCGCGGACTCCACGACCGCGACGATCTGCGCGTCGTCGACACGGATCCCGCGCTTCATCGCGTGCGCGAGGAACTCGACGTTGCCGTCGGCGCCGTGGATCGGCGACGCCACGACGTCGATCACCCCGAGACCGTGCCGCATCAGCCCGTCAACCACCTCGCGCAGCACGTCGACGTGCACCGTCCGCTCGCGCACGATCCCGCCTTTGCCGACGCGCGCGCGTCCTGCCTCGAACTGCGGCTTCACGAGCAGCACGAGGTTTGCGTCGGGCGTCGTCAAGCGAGCGAGCGCCGGTGCCACCGATCGCAAGGAGATGAACGACAGATCGGCGACGAGCACCGACACGGGACCGCCGACCGCGTCGGGAGACAGCTCCCGGATGTTCGTGCGTTCGAGCACGGTGACACGCTCGTCGTGGCGCAGCTCCCATACGAGCTGACCGTGGCCGACGTCGACGGCGGCGACGTGTGCCGCGCCGCGTTGCAGCAGGCAGTCGGTGAACCCTCCGGTGGATGACCCCGCGTCGAGACAACGCCGTCCGCTCACATCCACGGCGAAGCGTGTGAGCGCGTGGTCGAGCTTTTCGCCACCGCGCGACGCGAACCGCGGGGCCGGGCCCTGCACGACGATGGGCTCGTCGGCATCGACCTGACGCGACGCGTTCAGGGCGGGTGCACCACGCACGAGGACGCGGCCGGACACGATGGCGTCGACCGCCTGGGTCCGGCTGCCGACGAGGTGTCGCCGCACGAGCTCGGTGTCGAGGCGGCGGCGCACTCCTACGACGCGCCGCCCGGAGGCGACGATCGCTTCGTGGCCTTCTTGGCGGGTGTCTTCTTCGCGCCGGCCGCCTTCTTCGCGGTCGCCTTCTTGGCGCCGGTTTTCGTCGCGCCGCCGGCCTTCTTCGCGCCGCCGGCCTTCTTGGCGCCGCCGGCCTTCTTGGCCGTTTGGCCGTCGGGCGACCGGGCCGTCGTCGTCGCCTTCTTCGCGCCGGGCCGGCCCAGACCCCACCGCGAAGCGAACCGGGCGAGGTCGTCGCGGGTCACGAGACCCAGCGACTTGATCTGGCGGCGCAGCTCGGCGCGCACGAGATCGCGCACGTCCTCGGCGCTCTGGCGGCTCCGCACGATGAGCTCGTCAGCCGCGCCACGGCTGCGTTCCAGCAGTTCCTCCACCGCGGTCTGGAAGCGCTCCTGGGCCAGTTCGCCGCGCCGGATCAGCTCCTGCACCCGCCGCTCGGCTTCTTGACGTGTCATCGTGCCGAACTGCTTGCCCGTCTCGAGCAGCTGGTTCCAGTCGGGACTCTGCGCCATGACGCCTCCTGTACTCACGGGTCGATTCCGCTTCGTCGTCCCGGCCTCCGGCCACGCCTGCGCTGCATCTCCTGTATTCACGGGTCGATTCCGCTTCGTCGTCCCGGCCTCCGGCCACGCCTGCGCTGCATCTCCTGTATTCACGGTCGATTCCGCTGTGGCGCCCCGGCCTGCGTTGAATCTGCGGCGAAGACCCGCCGGACATGCAGATTAGGCGGATGCGCGCGCGTGAGCCAGGATTGTCGAGCGACCGCGGCTCGGTCTGGGTAGGGGAGGCGACATGGTCATCCCGCTCCGGGACGACAACCCGACGTCCCGGTTCCCAATTCTCACCGTGTTGCTCATCGTGGCGAACATCTTCATCTTCGCGTTCGTGCAGCCGCACAGCGACGCCGCGTTGAACCGCTTCGACTACGAGCACGCCGCGATCCCGTGCGAGCTGATCCAAGGAAAGCCGCTCACCGTCGCGGAGTTCCAAACCGGCGTCTGCGAGCCGAAGATCGCGACCGCGAACCCGATCGCGACCCAGCCCGTGTTCCGGCACAAGAACGTGTACCTCGCCGTGCTCCTGTCGATGTTCTTGCACGGGTCATGGCTGCACGTGCTCGGCAACATGCTGTTCCTCTGGGTCTTCGGCAACAACGTCGAGGATCGGCTCGGAATCTTCGGGTTCGCGCTCTTCTATCTGTTCGCCGGCTTCGTTGCCGCGGCCGCGCACATCGCCGTCAACCAGAACTCACTCGCGCCGTTCATCGGCGCGTCGGGCGCGATCGCGGGTGTGATGGGCGCGTACTTCGTCTTCTGGCCGAAGGCGCGCGTCCTCACGATCCTGTTCATCGTGTTGCTCTACCTTCCCGCGTGGTTCGTCCTCGGCTTCTGGGTGTTGCTGCAGTTCTTCACCGACCCGAACTCGGGCGTCGCATGGGTGGCCCACGTCGGCGGCTTCGCAGCCGGCGTCGCCGTCGCGCTGCTCTTGTGGCCGCGGTTCGGTCGACCGCGGCCGCGTCCCGTGCCCGGGCCGGCCGGCCCGTGGTACGGGACGTGATCAGCCGGCGCGCAACGCGTCGCGCAACTGGCCTGCGATCGCCGCGAGGTTCTCGCCGACGAACGGCGGGCGCGGCTCGGGAATTGCCTCACCACCCGGCGGTGCCTCGGGCGCAGTGACACCACTCAACACGAGCGCGAACGGCCAGCCCAACGCGGCGGCCAACGCACCGTCAGTAGACGGCCGGTCGCCGACGACGATACCGAAGCTGCCGAGCCGCTCGCGCACGAGCTCCACCGTCGGCGCCTCGGGCTTGCCGGCGACTTCGGCTGTCGCCCCCGACGCCGTCGCGACGGCGGCAACGATCGCGCCCGCGCCCGGCAGCAGGTGGTCGCGGCCGGGATACGTCGGATCGGTGTTCGTCGCGACGAATCGTGCACCGGCTCGTACCGCGGCCGAGGCGCGGTCGAGACGGTCGAAGTCGAAGTCGCGGTGCCATCCGACGACGACCGCGTCCGCTGGCGCGGCGTCGACCAAGGTGAAGCCGCGCGCGGTGACGGCTTCGACGACGCCCGGGCCCGCGCAGGCGAGCACTCGTGCCCCGGACACCAGACGGTGCGAGAGCAGTCGGGCCGCGGCCTGGCCGCTCGTGAGCACGTCGTCGGCGCTCGCCTCGACGCCCATCGCCGCGAGCTGGGCGAGGATCTCGCCCACGGGCCGGCTGGAGTTGTTCGTCAGGAACGCGACTCTGATGCCGTCGCGGCGCAGCGCAGCGATCGCTTCCGCCGATCCCGGGATCGGCTCGTCGCCCCGCCACACGACGCCGTCGAGGTCGCAACACACGACCGGCGCGCCGGCTGCAGTCATCCGGTTGCTCACGCAGTGGCGGAGTCGTCGCCGGTCACGACCTTGGCGAGGGCGTCGCGGTAGGCGTCGACCTCGGGCCGCATGACGGTGGCCAGCCGCAGGTGTCCCCGGGCGGCGTCGCGGTCGCCGGTGCGCATCAGGCAGAGTCCGAGGCCGAAGTGGGCGTAGTCGTTCACCGGGTCGAGCTCGACGGCCTTGGCGAACTCCTCACCGGCATCGCCGAAGCGGCCGGTGCGGAAGTAGGCCCGGCCGAGCGTCTCGCGGATGGACCCCTTCTCGGGCTCGAGCTCACGGGCCCGCTCGAGCGCGACCACGGCCGCGTGGGCGTTCGCGCCGTCGAGGAGCCGCAAGCCCTCCTGATAGGCGTGGTATGCGTCGGCCATCGGTCGAACCTTTCGGTCGCAGGTCGGGACGGCACCCCGCGCGAGAATCGGGCCGCCCCGTCGGAAAGTGAACCATCTGGTGCCGCAGTTCCTTCCCTTTCGTGGAATCCGCTACGAATGCAGTGGCTCCGGCCACGGCGCGATGGACGCGATCGTCGCGCCACCGTACGACGTCGTCGACGACGACGACCGCGCGCTGCTCGCAGATCGCGACCCGCACAACGCGGTGCGGCTCATCCTCCCGGAAGGTGACGACGGGCGCTACGAGCGCGCCGCCGCGGATTTCGCGGCATGGCAGCAGGACCACACGCTGCGGCGCGATGCCGAGCCGTCCTTCTACTTGTACCGCATGCGCTTCCGCGACCGCGATGGCCACCAGCGCGAGACCAACGGCGTGATCGGCGCGCTGGCGCTTCCCGACACCGGCGACGATTCCGTGCTCCCCCACGAGCGCACGATGCCGAAGGCGAAGAGCGACCGGCTCTCGCTGCTGCGCGCGACGCGGGCCAACTTCGACCCGATCTGGGGCCTCTCGCTCACGTCGGGATTGTCGGGGCTGCTCGAACCACCGGCTGACGACGGTGTGCGCTGCACGGATGACGAAGGCGTCGAGCACACGGTCTGGCCGGTCAGCGACCGGGCCCGGCTCGAGGCCATCACCGAGGCCGTGGCGGCGAGCCGCCTCGTGCTCGCCGACGGCCACCATCGCTTCGAGACGGCGCTGGCCTATCGCGACGAGCTGCGGTCCCGCGGCGAGCCGCTCGACGGCGCCGGCGCGATCATGACGTTGGTCGTGGAACTGGCCGACGACCAGCTCGAGGTCGGGCCGATCCACCGCCTGATCACCGGACTTGCGCACCCGTCCGACCTTCGCGTCGCGCTCGAACGCTCGTTCGACGTGCTCGACGGCGGCCCGAACACGCGCGAGGCGATCGACGCGCTGCAGCGACGCATGCAGGCCGGCGGTGGTCTCGGTGTGGTCGACGGCGCGGGGCTCGCGCTCGCGGTGCCGCGCGAGGGCGCGTTGGCGGGCGCGCTCGCCGGATTCGACGAACCCGTGCGCCACGTGGACGCGGCGGTGTTCGAGGCGGCCGTCGTGCCCGCGCTGGCCGGGCTGGGCTCGCCCGAGGTCACCTACCGGCACGACGCGATGGAGGTCGCCGCGCTCGTCGACAAGGGCGCAGCCGACGCCGCGGTGCTGTTGCGACCGCCGACCGTCGAGCAGATCCGCGCGGTCGCGTTCGCGGGGAACCGCATGCCCCAGAAGACGACGTTCTTCCACCCGAAGCCTCGAACAGGCTTGGTGTTCCGCCGGCTCGACGACCCGGCCGGGGACGAACGCTCGGGTTAGGAGACTTCCCAGACCCCGCCCGACTCGATGAGCGACCGGAGGTCACCGGGGCCCTGACGGTCCTGCGCGACCGCGAGCTGCCGCTGCAGCTCTCCTTCGTACGTCGGTCGCTGCACGGCCCGGAACACTCCGACCGGCGTCGGCATGGTCGGCTGCTCGGCGAGACGCGACAGCGCGAACGCCACGGTGGGGTCGGGGCGGTGCTCGTCGTGCACGAGCACTCGCTCCTCGCCGACATCGGCCACCGTGACGATCTCCGCCTCGCCGTGGTCGTTCAGCGCGATGCCGAGCTCGCGGTCGGGACCGAACCGGATCGGCTCACCGTGGCGCAGGTCGATGAGCATGCGCGGCCGCGCTTCCTTCGACAGGATCTGCTCGAAGGCACCGTCGTTGAAGACGTTGCAGTTCTGGTAGATCTCGACGAACGCGGAGCCTTCGTGATCGTGGGCCCGCCGGAACACCTGTTGCATGTGCTTGCGATCCATGTCGTGGGTTCGGGCCACGAAACTGGCCTCCGCACCGAGTGCGAGCGACACGGGGTTGAACGGGTAGTCGAGCGAACCGAACGGCGAGCTCTTCGTGACCTTGCCGATCTCACTCGTCGGCGAGTACTGGCCCTTCGTGAGGCCGTAGATCTGGTTGTTGAACAAGAGGATCGTCATGTTCACGTTGCGACGCAGCGCGTGGATCAGGTGGTTGCCACCGATCGACAACGCGTCACCGTCGCCCGTGATGACCCACACGTGCAGGTCGGGTCGCGCGATGGCGACGCCTGTCGCGACGGCCGGCGCGCGCCCGTGGATGCTGTGAATGCCGTAGGTGTTCATGTAGTACGGGAACCGGCTGGAGCATCCGATCCCCGAGACGAACACCAGCTCCTCGGGCCGCACGCCGAGCTCCGGCATCAGCAGCTGCACGGCGGTGAGGACCGAATAGTCACCGCACCCGGGGCACCAGCGCACTTCCTGGTCCGACGAGAAGTCCTTGCGGGTGAGCGTGACAGCGCCGCCGTCGGCGCCCTGGTCAGCGGCCATCGATCATCTCCAGGATCTTCGCTTCGATCTCGGCGGCACGGAACGGCAGACCCTGCACCTTGCTCAGCGTCGTCGCGTCCACGAGGAACTCGGCCCGGATGAGCTTCGAGAGCTGGCCGAGGTTCATCTCGGGCACGAGCACCTGGTCGTACCGGGCGAGCACTTCACCGAGGTTGGCGGGAAACGGGTTCAGGTGCACGAGGTGCGCCGACGCGACCTTGCGTCCGCCGTTGCGCACCCGGCGCACCGCGGCCTTGATCGAACCCCACGTGCTGCCCCAACCCAACACGAGCAGCCGCGCGCCGTCTTCGTGGTCCACCTCGAGCGGCGGGATGTCACGGGCGATGCGGGCCACCTTCTCGGCCCGCAGGCGCACCATGTGCTCGTGGTTCTCCGGGTCGTAGTTGACGTTCCCCGAGCCGTCTTCCTTCTCGAGGCCGCCGACCCGGTGCATCAGCTTCGGCGTTCCGGGCACCGCCCACGGGCGGGCAAGGGTCTCCGGGTCGCGCAGATACGGCCAGAACTCGCCGTCGTGATTCGGCTCGGTGGCGAACGGGGTGGAGATGTCGGGCAGGTCCGCGGTGTCGGGGAAGCGCCACGGCTCCGCGCCGTTCGCGAGGTATCCGTCCGTGAGCAGGATCACCGGCGTCCGGTACTTCACCGCGATCCGCACCGCCTCGAACGCGGTGTCGAAACAGTGACTGGGGGTCGACGCGGCGACGATCGGCACCGGCGCCTCACCGTGACGGCCGTACATCGCGAGCAGCAGATCGGCCTGCTCGGTCTTCGTCGGCAACCCGGTGGACGGCCCGCCGCGCTGGACGTCGACGAGCACGAAGGGCAGCTCGAGGCTGAGCGCGAGGCCCATCGACTCCGATTTCAGGTCGACGCCCGGACCACTGGTCGCGGTGACGCCGAGCTGACCGGCGAACGCGCCGCCGATCGCGATGCCTGCCGCGGCGATCTCGTCTTCGGCCTGGATCGTGCGGACGCCGAAGTTCTTGTGCTTCGACAGCTCGTGCAGGATGTCGGACGCCGGCGTGATGGGATAGCTCGCGTACAGGATCGGGAGCTTCGCCTGCTGCCCCGCCGCAATGAGCCCGTAGGCCAGGGCGACGTTGCCGCTGATGTTGCGGTAACGACCGGCCGGCAGCTGCGCCTTGTGCACCTCGAAGGGGTGGTCGAAGAGCTCGGCGGTCTCGCCGAAGTGGTAGCCGGCCTTGAACGCGGCGAGGTTCGCGGCGCGCACGAGATCGTTCTTCGCGAACCGCTCCTCGATCCAGTGGAGGATCGTCTCGACCGGGCGGGTGTACATCCACGTGATGAGACCGAGGGCGAAGAAGTTCTTCGACCGCTCGGCGTCGCGAGGCTTCGCGCCGGTCTCCTTCGCGGCCTCGAGGGTGAGCGACGTCATCGGCACCTGGTACACCCGGAACGCGTCGAGCGTGCCGTCCTCGAGCGGGTTGCCGTGGTAGCCGGCTTTCTCGAGGTTGCGGTCCTCGAAGGCGTCGAGGTTGGCGATGATCGACGCGCCGGGCGGGAGGTCCTGCAGGTTCGCCTTGAGCGCCGCCGGGTTCATGGCGACCAACAGGTTGGGCACGTCGCCCGGCGTGAGGATGTCGAAGTCGGCGATGTGGACCTGGAACGACGACACGCCGGCGATCGTGCCGGCGGGCGCGCGAATCTCCGCCGGATAGTTCGGCAAGGTCGCGAGGTCGTTGCCGAAGCTCGCGCTCACGTCGGTGAAGCGGTCCCCCACGAGCTGCATGCCGTCGCCGGAGTCGCCCGCGAACCGTATGACCACCCGGTCGAGGGCCTCGGGCCGCCGGGTGGAGGAAGTGGTCGTCTCTGCCGTCACGCGACCTGCCTTTACGCGCGCCGGATATGCGGCACGCGATGGAGAAGATCGGGCCGGCGCACAGGGGGACGGGCCGACCGGCACTGACATCGTCGTCAGCAGCCGTGTCGATGATAGTGCCGGCGGCCCGAGCAACTGTGCTGCCCGGGCCGCTGCGGAACCGGGCTGCTCAGTCGTCGAGCGAAGCGAGGGCCCGCTCCGCGCGCCGCAGCACGCCGACGACCCGGCGCCGGTCGGTGGCACGCGCCAGGGCGTCGGCGACGAGCTCGACCTTGGCCGCGGTCGCGCCCGATGCCGACCGGTAGAACCGTCGTTGCACCCGCCCGACGACGAGCAGCTCTTCGCCCGCTTCGATGGTCTCGACCCAGCCCGGCGGATCCCAGACGGTCACCGGGACCGAGGTCGCCGGCTCGTCGCCGGTCTTCACCCGCACCGAGATCGTGGCGAGCCGGCGCCCCGAAGTGAGCTCACGCACGTCCGGGGCGTCAGAGCACAGGCCCCGCACCACACCGAGGTTGATGGTCATCGCTTCTCCTCACGTTCTCCTCACGCGCGGCCGGCGAGTGCCGGCCCCGACGCCGCGGTGGGGGAAGCGCGGGGAAGCGATGGGCGAAGCGTAGTGAGGCGGTGTGACAGTCAACGCGGGCGCGCGTGCAGCGCTCAGCGCAGCGACACCAGCCGTTCGGCAACGTCGGCGAACGCCGGCTCCTGGCGGGCGACGCGCTGGAAGAGCTGGCGGGCCTCGGGGAGATTGCCGGACCGCTCCTCGAGGTCCGCGAGCGCGTACCAGAGCCGGAGGTGATGGTCGCGGGGGCGGCGCACGTCGCCGCGTCGCCGGCGCAGCAGCGCCAGCGCGCCGTCGAGATCGCCGCGGTCGGCGAGCATGCCCGCGAGCACGATGCGCCCCTCCGTGACGAGCTCGGGCGACGGCGACGCGTCGCCCAGTTCGTTCCACAGTTCCCGGACCCGCTCGGGTCGACCCAATGCGCGGTACGCGTCCATGAGCACGGGGTGCTGCGTCACCTCGCCGGTGAGGCCGGCGAACGCCTCGAGCTCCTTGGCGGCGTCCGCGTAGCGACCCAGGCGGTAGAGCACGAGTCCGTAGAGCTCGCGTACGGATGCCGCGCCCGGCATCGCGTCGCGAAGCGGCTTGAGGAGGCGGGCCGCATCCCGTTCGCGGTCGTGCGAGAACGCGTCCGCGGCCTCGAGCAAGCGTTGATACGACCGCGCGCCGGTGCGGCCTCCGAGGCGCATGATCTCGTCACGCACGTCGTCGGGGCCGCGTCGCCGCCGCGCTCGACGGGCCGGCGCGGCCGGCGCGGTCGCGGGTGTGCGCCGCGGTCGCCGAGCGGGGGGCGCTTCGTTCGCCGGGGCCGGCTCGCTTCGCGTGATCCGCAGCTTCGCCGGCGTGCGGCGCCGCGTCGTGTCGGCTGCACCGCGGCGCTCGCCGTCACGGCGCCGCGAGCCGCCGCCGTCGCCGTCGCCGTCGTTCTGGGCGTACGGCCCGAACCCACCCGCCGTCTCCCGTCGGAGCCCGGTTCGTGGGCCGCGCCCCCGCACTCCCGCCCGTTCAGCACGGTCCGAGCGATCGGAGCGATCAGGGCGACGGTCCCCCCGCCGGTCGGAGCGATCGGGACGCTCGGTACGACGGTCGTCCCGTCGGTCGGAGCTGCGTTCCCGTGCATCGCCGCCCCGGGAACCCGTCGAGCGACTCGCCGTCCCGCGACCGGACGCGGAGCGACCGGTTGTGGACCGCCCGGTCGTCGACCGACCCGCCGTCGACCGACCAGCCGTGGATCGCCCGGCCGAACCGCGCGCGCTCGTGCCGCGTCGATCGTCCTGCTCAGGCCGGTCCTCGGCGCGCCCCCGACCGGCCGCGGGCGCGCCGCGGCGCCCCGAGGTCGCCGAGCCCCGCGCCGACGACGCTCCGCGGCCGTCGGTGCGCCTCCCCCGTGCGCCCCCGCGTTCCGGCTCCGCCCGCCGCTGCGACCCGCCGCGACTGCCGGCGCCGCCACGTCGCGTCGGACTGCCGGCCCGCTGCGGACGCCCGCTCGCGCGGCCGTCGCCGCCTCGGGAGTTTCGGGATTCCGCCACACAGATCCTCTCGGGAACGGGAGCTCGGAGCGTACCTACCCGAGCGACCGCAGCCCGTCGCGTGACGCACCGGTGGGCCGCTCCGGCGCAGAATGAACAATGGCGCCCACCGAAGTGGGCGCCATTGAGCGAAATCCCGGCGGCGACCTACTCTCCCAGGGAGTCTCCCCCCAAGTACCATCGGCGCTGGCGGTCTTCACTTCCGTGTTCGGAATGGGAACGGGTGTTACCCCGCCGCTATAGCCACCGGAAACCTTATGAAATTGTGGTGTCCCTCGAGGACTCCATAGCGAGCACGAACAACAAAGATCCCAAGCCCTCGGCCGATTAGTACCGGTCGGCTGAACACGTCACCGTGCGTACACCTCCGGCCTATCAACCTGGTCGTCTACCAGGGGCCTTACCCGGTTAACCCGGTGGGAGATCTCATCTTGAGGCGGGTTTCGCGCTTAGATGCTTTCAGCGCTTATCCCTGCCGCAGGTCGCCAACCAGCCGTGCTCCTGGCGGAACAACTGGCACACGAGAGCTGCGTCCGTCCCGGTCCTCTCGTACTAGGGACAGCTCCCCTCAGATCTCCTACGCCTGCAACGGATAGGGACCGAACTGTCTCACGACGTTCTAAACCCAGCTCGCGTGCCGCTTTAATGGGCGAACAGCCCAACCCTTGGGAGATGCTTCACCCCCAGGATGCGACGAGCCGACATCGAGGTG
>JAMXLJ010000065.1 GCA_024281095.1 Acidimicrobiia bacterium
CGCCGCCATCGTCGAGAAGAGCGGTGCGTTCGCGGTCAACGTGCTCGGCGAGGACCAGCTCGACGTGGGCAAGGCGTTCTTCCGCTCGACGACCGTCGAGGGCGACAAGGTCAACGGCTACACCTTCGAGCCCGGCCCCGAGACCGGCGCGCCCCTGCTCACCGACCTGCCGTACTGGTTCGAGGTGCGGGTGACCGACACGGTCACGAAGGGGGACCACACGATCTACGTGGGCGAGGTGGTCAGCGCCGGCGTGCGCGACGACTCCGTCACGCCCATGCTGCTGCGCTCCACGGGCATGAACTACGGCGGCTGACGCCCCGCTCCCTCAGGGTCAACGGTCGGTGCCGCGAGGCCGCCGGTCGCTACAATCTCCGTTCCACGTCGGAGTGGCGGAATAGGCAGACGCGCTAGCTTGAGGGGCTAGTGCCCGCAAGGGCGTGGGGGTTCAAGTCCCCCCTCCGACACCCTTCCCGACCTGCACAAACAGACCCGCAGTCTCGACGAATCGCTCAGACCGACGACGCAGCAGCGTTGTTGCGACGAGGGTCTGGTCGGCGCCTGCCAAGCCGCTCGAAGTCAGCGCCCAGGTGCGGATCGACGTTGCGCGCCAGCGCTACGCCGACTGCGCGGCCGCGTCGGTCGGCCAACAGGCCGGGGCGTCATGGTCGCCAACCAGGCTCCATGACCGGGTCCGCGGCGACGGAAAGGCTCCGGGATCAGCATGGGCATGCCCAATCTGTTCCCGACCTTCGCGACACTGAAACGACCCAGCGCTTCCACTGGACAAGTCGCTCGATCGGGCGCCATTTGGGATCCGCCACGGGTGCGCCCCCGATTCGCGCGGCACGCGAACCTCGGCGCGCAGGAGTGGGGGATCAGCGGTCACCGTCGATGTCCGCGAGGCGCTGGGCCATCGCTGCCATCAGAGCCTGTCGAATCTCGGGGAAGTCGTCGAGCAGGGTGGTGAATTCCCGTCGTCCTATCACCTCGATCGCGACGGGCGTCGTAGCAACGATCGTTGCGGTGCGTGGCCGGTCGTCGAGGAGCGCGATCTCGCCGAACCACTCGCCGGCACCTCGCTTGGCGATCACGTGACCGCCCTGGCGCACCTCGACTTCGCCCTCGAGAACGATGATGAACTCGTAGCCCTGTTCGCCCTCCTTGGTGAGGATCGTGCCCGCGGGCTTGTCCAGGCGAGTCGCGAGGCTGGAGATGAGCCGGAGGTCCTTCTTGTTCAGGCCCTGGAAGACTGGGATCTGGGCGAGGCGCTCGTCGATCTTGGCGTGCCGATGCATAGTTCCCCCCGTCGTCGCCGACAGACGGCCAGTCTGCCCCAAGAGAACGTCGTCGCGCGACCTGCCTCGCCGGCGATCGCGCTGCGAAAACCGCATCCGGAAATCCGACGAGAGTTGTCTCGCAACGTCGTCGCCATCGCCGAGCCGAATTCGCTCTGAGCAAGGCGGGCGTGGGTCCCCGCGACGACGGGCAGCGCATTGCCGCCGATCGGCGGTCGATTGGGTGGATCGGCGCTAGTTAGGGGCGGTGGTCGTCGTTGTGTCAGTCGAGTCGGCAAGCCTCGCTTCGATCTGATCGAGTTCCGTGCGGATCAGCATGATCGCGGATTCTTTGTCGAGCGATCGTCCACGCTCGATGCATTGGTTGAACTGCGTGGCGCCGAGTGCGTCGCGCACCTGGCCGTCGACGTGCTGCCAACCCCAGGTCGGGTTCGCAACGAGTGGTGAGTGCGACGCCGCAGCGGCGAACAGCATCGCCGCCGCCACCGGCCGGTCGAGTGCCGCGAGACCGATGGAGCAGTTGGCGATCGCGGCGGCGACGTAGTTCAGCTCGTGGAGGCGCTCGAGGGCCGCCAGCACGCGGCGACCGTCGGCGATCGACGACGATACGTGACCGAGGCGCGCGGACACGACGAAACGGTTCGCGACCTCCATCGAGAGTGACATGTCCGCCGTGTTGCCTATGGCGATCGCCTCATCGAGCAGTGACAACGCCCTGTCGGGCGCGGTGTCACGGATCGCCCACGCGAGCGATGCGAGCGCCAGTGCGATACATGACGGGTTGCCGGTCGGTCGTGCCAGCTCGGTGGCCTCTCGGAAGAGAGGCGCTGCACTGTTCTTGTCGGCGACAAAGCTGGTAACAAATGCTCGGCCCAACATGGTCCACGCGGCCAGAAGGTTGTTTCCCTCGACGTCGGGCCGTCGACCGAGTTCTTCGACCTGCGCTGCTGCTTCGTCGAGGTCGCCGATCGATGAGGCGATCCGGAAGCGTATGTAGAGCGCGATCGGATGACACGACGTGTCCAGCAGGTTCTGCGCCTCGGTTGCGGCCGAGAGAAGGGTGGTTGCCTGCTGTACGTGTCCTTCGTGGAGTGCGTGGTCCGCGGCGAGCACCATCGCCGAGGGCCCCAAGGGGTGACTCATGCTCGACGGTGCGTCGAGTGCCGCGACCGCGAGATCGTCGATTGTCTGCATTGCGTCGCTGAACTTCAACGCGTAGAGGTCGAACACGAGACCGAGCGCATTCTCGGCATCGTCTTGGTTCGCGAACCATGCGACGGCACTGCGAAGATTCTCAAGCTCGAGCTCGTAGCGCGCGACCCACGCGTTCTCGTCCGCTCCTTGGAGGCGATCACCGATCAGCCTCGCGAGGTTGCGGTAGTGGGCGGCGTGGCGTGCCAAGGCGTCCCGCGTGTCCTTGGTGTCGGCGAGCCGCTCGGCCGCGTACTGGCGAATCGTCTCGAACAATCGGTATCGCCCCTCGTTGCCGGACTCATCCACGAGGACGAGGGACTGCTCGACGAGCCGACCGAGGAGGTCGACGACTTCCGATTCCTCGATCTCTACCCCCGACAGCACGGCCTCGGCGGCGTCGAGGGCACAACCCCCTGCAAAGACCGCCATGCGGTTCAGTGCCCGCTGCTCTTGCGCCGTCAGAAGATCGTAGGACCAGTCGATCGTGGCGCGCAGCGTCTGGTGACGTTCGACGGCTGTTCGTCGTCCCGCCGTCAGGATCCGGAATCGCTCGTTGAGTCGTTCAGCGATCTGGGCGGGATGCAGTGATGCCACCCGGGCCGCTGCCAACTCCAACGCGAGTGGAATGCCGTCCAGTCGACGACAGATCGTGACAACCCCATCCAGATTGTCGACTGTCAGCGAATAGTCACTTCGCGCAGCACGCGCGCGGTCCTGGAACAACTGCACAGCTTCGGCTTCGCCCGCCTCGCTCAGCGATGCACCGAGCGAGGGAACGGCGAGTGCCGACACGCTGTAAGTCGATTCGCTGACGACGCCCAACGCTTCGCGACTGGTGGCAAGAACGACAATACGCGGACACTGCGTCGCAATCACTTCGACGAGTCGTGCCGTGCGGTCGAGCACGTGCTCACAGTTGTCGAGTACGAGGAGCAGCCGTTGTACACGTAGGTGCCCGGCGATCGCGACATCGAGCGATGTCCCTGGGACAGAAGGGACACCGAGCACCGTCGCCACGGTGTCGGGCACCGCGTCACCATCGAAAAGAGGCGCGAGATCCACGAACCAAGCGCCGTCGGGAAAGCGTGGCAGCGCATCGTCGGCTACCTGGAGCGCGAGCCGCGTCTTGCCAACCCCTCCAACGCCGATGAGCGTGACCACTGCGGCTTCATCGAGCAACCCGGTGAGCTCGCTCAGCTCACGGCGTCGACCAACGAACCGGGTCCTCTGCACTGGGAGGTTCCCGGGAAAGGCATCGAGACTTCGCAGCGGCGGAAACTCTGTGGCGAGTCCCTCGGTTGTGATCTGAACCATGCGCTCAGGTCGCTCAAGGTCTCGAAGGCGATGCTCACCGAGCGGGTGCATCACGATCGAAGCGCCAACGTTGTCGCTCGCCAAGTCGACGGAGATCCCTGACGCGACGATCTGACCACCATGCGCAGCAGCGGCGATACGCGCCGCTCGGTTCACCGCCGTCCCGTAATAGTCGCCGTCACGGACCTCAGCGACCCCGCTGTGCACACCCATACGTACCCGCAGCGGCTGCGGCGTCTCCCACACCTCACCCCCTAGATCGCACTGCGCAGTCACAGCCGCTCTGATCGCATCATGCGCGGTGACGAACACCGCGAACAATCCGTCGCCCCTCGTCCCCACCACATGCCCGCCGCACGCCTGAACCGCTCTGCGCAGGATCTCGTCGTGGCGGGGCAATGCAGCGCGCATCGCCTCGGGATACTGCTCCCACAAGCGCGTCGAGCCCTGCAGGTCCGTGAACAGGAACGTCACCGTCCCCGACGGCAGCTCCACCATCGCACCCGCCTCCGGATATTCCCACCCCAGTCAACCAGTCCTGGAAGCAGCCGTCACCACCGGCACCGAACTGGCGATCTGCTCGCCAACGCTCGGACCAGCAGAGGTGGGCGACCTGTGTGGTGGCGTGCAGACGTAACCGGCGTTTCTGCGGAGCTGTTCGGGCGCTTCGTGCGTTCAAGAAGTCGGCGCACACGGGTCGCGGGTCGGACGTGTGTTCTGTGTTCGGGGCGTCGGTGAGTCGGGACCTTCGATGGGGGAGCTCGGGTCCGGTTCGTCGCTCCAGCGAAGTACCACGATTCCCACGCCCGGGCAGCGGCGACCGCCCTGATCACGACCCTGGGGCGGTGGTCGCCGGCCCGCGATCAGAAGCGGTGGCGGGTGTGGGTGAAGGTGCCCTTGCCGAAGGCGAGGACCTTGGTGGGCTGCACGCAGAATACGAGCGCAGCGCCGGCATCGTGGTGGAAGGAGCGGTCGCGGACCCCGAATTGCCAGCGCCCGTCCCACTTCGCACGCCACGCGTCCGCAAGCCGTCGCAATGTCGTGTCGTCCGTCACTTGGATGGCTTCGCCCTCGACGACGACGTCGAGCCCATGGTCCCACTTGTTGCACCCCGTCGTCAGGAGCACGTTCGGGTTGGCGCGCAGGTTGACGGCCTTCTGCTCGGCGGCACCGGTCGAGAAATGGAGGGCCCCGTCGAGCCACACGGCGACGAGGGGGCTCATGTGGGGCCGACCGTCAGCACGAACGGTCGTGATCCAGAACAACTGAGCGGCCTCGAGCGCGCTCACGGTTTCGTCCCACGAGATTGGCGCACCTTCTGGGTCGCTGAAGCGTTCGTCGAGCGTGGTCGTCGGTTCGGTCATCGGAGGTCTCTTCCAATTGGCAGCCCAAGTCGGGTTCACCCATGTCGACGGTGTTGACTGCCGACGCGGGTTGAACTCATCGGCCGCCGGCCGCACGACTCGGGCCCGACCCGGATCCGGCCAGCCGGAGGTCCGCGATGGGAACGTCGATCGTCGTGTTGGTCTGCTGGATCGCGGGGACGAGCTGGTCGTAGGGGAGGCCCGCGAGGAACCCGTCGACGACGCGCTCGAAGTTCGAGATGAGTCCTTCGATCTTCGTGGCGAGACGCAGGTATTCGATGCTGCGGCTGTGCAACCCCTTCTGCTGCTTGGGGATGTTGCTGAAGTCCTGGGCCGGGATCGGAGGCCAGCCCGGGTCGTCGGGCGACTTGGGCACGGGTGACGTCGGCCGTCCCCGGGGCGCGGCGTCGTCCGGGAACCGGGTGAGGGACCAGATCTCCATCAGCGTTTCCTCGGGGCCGAGCGGGCGGAACCGGTAGGCGGAGGCGCTGCTGTAGGTCGGGAGGATGAACGTGTGGGGGAAGCAGTACGCGATCGGTGCGCTGTAGCCGAGGCGATCGAGCTCGTTGAGGTCCGCGATCTCGACTCCGTGCGCGTGCCACCAGTTGACGACGGAATCGTTGAGCGTGTGTCGCCACGTCGCCATTGCGAGCTGCGGGTCTGCCGGTAGGTCGAGGTCGATGAGCCCCTCGGCGATGCGGACGTCGCGTTCGTGAGTCATCCCGGCCATCCCGACGCTGAGCCGGCGCATGAACTCGACGTTCAGGTCGACGACGCCGCGTGCGTCCAGGGCCCGGGTCATCTCCGGCGGTCGCAACTGCGGATGCGTCTCGGGGACGTGCCAGCCCTCCATGAATGCGGCCATCGCGAGCTTCCAGTTGGCGGGCAGCCGACACGACTCCCACCACTCGACCTGTAGCGTCTCCGCCCTCCACGCGTCGGAGTAGGTGGCATACGGCTCCACGCAGTCACGCAACGGTGGAGCGTCTGCATCGAGGTTGATCCACGCGCAGCCGCCCCATGTCTCACAGCGCACCGGTGGCAGCGCCAGGTCGTCGGGCTCCAGAAGCTTCGGATCGAACATCTCCGGCTGATGCACGTACGTGTTGGCGCCGTCGAGTCCGAAACACCAGCCGTGGAACGGGCACGTGAAGCCGCTCCGACACGACCCCGACCCCTCGACCAGCTTCACCGCGCGATGCCGGCACGCGTTGTAGAACGCCCGGACCTCGGTCTTCGAGGTGCGCACCACCACGATCGACTGGTCCAGGATCTCGTACTCGACGAAGTCGCCCACGGTGGGCATCTCCTCGAGGCGGCATGCCATCTGCCACACCCGTGGCCACAGCAGCTCCGCTTCGAGTGCGAAGAACTCCGGGTCGTAGTAGCGCTGCTTCGGGATCCGGTCGGGCCGCTCGACCGCCCACGGCACCGGCAACGCCGCCCAAGGCTCGGCGATCCTCATCCCCGGTCCCCCTTCCGGAATCGTCGGCTACGAGCGCAGCACACCGATCTCGTTACACGGTCCGAGCCTGGCAGTCCAGCGCACCGCTCCATGTCGCGCCTGCGCTCTCGACTCGTGTCGACTCGCGCGTTAGCGTTCGACGACTCGTCGGGTGGCGAACAGGGGTCGGGCGGATGGCCGAGGAATGGGTGCTCGCGGTCACCGCGTTCTTTTCGGGGCTCGCATCCGGTCTGCTCGGGATGCTGAGCACGATCATGCGACCGATGCTCGCGGCGAAGGACGGCAAGGGCTTCCAGAGCTTCATGGAAGAGTTCCTTCGATACGCGGACCACTCGTGGGGCAAGGTCTTCAACTACGCCTGGTCACTCGGGATGACGATCGGGCCGATCGTCGCGCTCGTGCTGCTCCGGGACGACGCGGGCTCGACGTCATTCGTGCTCACCGCCATCGGCCTCGCCATCGTCGTCGTCGGTGTGCTCGCGATCTCCAATGTCTGGAAGACCCCGACGTACAACGTGATCCTGGGGTGGGACTCCGACGCTCTGCCGGCTGACTGGCAGTCGGTCCGGCGGCGCTACTTCACCATCAACTGGATTCAGCTCGCCGTGACCTGGGCGGCGTTCGCACTCTTCCTCGTCGCTCTGATCTACCTCTAGCCGTTCACGTTCTGGCAACATCGGGCACATGCGACCTGACGACCCGGCGATTGGGCCTCTGACCGTCACCGTCGGCTGTGCGAACTTCGAGTCGGTGCCGCGTGACAAGGCCGCGACACTCAACAAGATGGACGGTGTGATCGACGAAGCGGCACGCCGGGGCTGTGACGTCGTGGTCTTTCCCGAGCTCGCGCTCAACTCGTGGGGCGCGTGCCCGGACTGTGCCGCCGGCCACGAGCCGTGCTCGTGGCACCGGGGCCAGGCGGAGCCGGCCGACGGACCTGCGTGCCAGGACGTGCTCGCGATGGCGTCGGCGCGGGGAGTGCACGTGATCTACGGCTTCGAGGAGCACGGCGAACCGGGCACGGACGCGATCCACAACTCAGTCAACGTCGTCGCGCCCGACCGGCTCGTGGGCACGTACCGGAAGCTGCATCTGGGCATCCCGCTCGAGACCGACCACTTCACGCCAGGGACGTCGCTGCCGGTGTTCGACACCGACCTCGGCCCGATCGGCATCTCGGTCTGTTACGATTTCTACCAGGGTCCCGAGCTCAGCCGGATCCTGGCGTTGAAGGGTGCCCGCTTGCTCGTGAACCCGACTGGTCGTTCCGACATGCCGCGGGCGCGTGAGCACCTGGAACAGGTGACGCTGGTGCGGGCGCACGAGAACCTCGTCGCGGCGGCGTCGGCCAACCGGGTGGGTGACCGGCACGGTCCGCCGACCTGGGCCGGTGGCAGCGTCATCGCCGCGCCGGAGTACCCGGGCTTCCCGGTCACGCTGGCCCG
>JAMXLJ010000066.1 GCA_024281095.1 Acidimicrobiia bacterium
AGGCACCAGCCCCGGTCGCTCTGGCGCACGGTCGTGCGCGCCGGTATAACGGCATCCATCGCCAGCACGGGAGGTGGGTCCTTGTTCCCGTCCTCGTTCGACTATGTCGCCGCTCGATCGGTCGAGGAGGCGGTCGCCGCGAAGGCCGGTGCCGGTGACGACGCCCGGGTCCTCGCCGGGGGCCAGAGCCTCATCCCGATGATGAAGATGCGGCTCGCGGCGCCGGCGCAGCTCGTCGACATCAACCGGGTGCCAGGCCTCGACGCGCTCGAGCGCACGAACGGCCAGCTCCGGGTGGGCGCGCTCGTTCGTCACGCCGACATCGCCCGCTCCGATCTCGCCTTCGGGGCGATCGCGTCGGCGGCGCCGTGGATCTCCGATCCGCTCGTGCGCAACCTGGGCACGTTGTGCGGGTCGGTCGCGCATTGCGACCCGGAGGGAGACTGGAACTCCGTGCTGCTCGCAACGGGGGCCGACGTTGTGGCCCGCGGCCCGTCCGGTGAACGCACCATCCCGATCACCGACTTCGTCGTCGACTTCTTCACGAACGCGCTGCGCGACGACGAGATGGTCACCGAAGTTCGCATCCCCGTGCCGAACGGACGGTCGGGCGGCTCGTACCAGAAGCTCGAACGCAAGGTCGGCGACTACGCGACCGTCGCGGTCGCCGCGCACCTCGAGCTCGGCGGCACCGGTGCGATCGCGCGGGCCGGCGTCGCGCTCACCGCGGTGGTGCCCAAGAACACCAAGGTCACCGCGGCGGAGAACGTGCTCGTGGGCAACCATCCGTCTACCGAGCTGTTCGAGGAGGCGGCCGAGCTCGCCGCCCAGGCGTCGGAGCCGCGCGACGACGTGCGCGGCTCGGCCGAGTGGAAACGCAACGTCGTTCGGGTGTTCACCCGACGCGCACTCACGGCGGCGGCTGCGCAAGCGCAACAGGGCTGACGCGAAACAGAAGCAGAAAGGCGGGCGCGTGCAGATCACGGTCACGCTCAACGGCAGCGACCAGACCCACGACGTCGAGCCGCGCACGCTCCTCGTCGACTTCATCCGCACGAAGGGGGAGCTCACCGGCACGCACATCGGCTGCGACACCACGAGCTGCGGCGCGTGCACCGTGCTGCTCGACGGCACGCCGGTGAAGTCGTGCACCATGCTCGCAGTGCAGGCCGACGGCCGCGCGGTCACGACTGTCGAAGGCCTGAAGCGCGCCGACGGCCTCCACCCGCTGCAGGCCGCGTTCAAGCAGGAGCACGGGCTGCAGTGCGGCTTCTGCA
Organism: Acidimicrobiia bacterium; assembly: GCA_024281095.1. Taxonomy (GTDB): domain Bacteria; phylum Actinomycetota; class Acidimicrobiia; order IMCC26256; family JAMXLJ01; genus JAMXLJ01. The sequence goes on from JAMXLJ010000066.1 coordinate 1,278, forward strand.
CTCCGGGCATGATGCTCGTCGGCGCCGCGCTGCTCGAGCAGAACCCCGCGCCAACGGAAGACGACGTGCGCTGGGCCATCTCCGGCAACATCTGCCGCTGCACCGGCTACATGAACATCGTCAAGGCGATCCGCGCCGCGGGCGCCGAGATGGCCACCAGTTGAAGGGGCTCGCATGACGCTCACCCAGAAGCCGTCCACGCCGCCCGAGATCGGCGGCATCGGTCATTCGGTACGCCGCCACGAAGACGACCGGTTCATCGTCGGTCAAGGTCGCTATCTCGACGACCACACGCTGCCCGGCATGCTGCACATGGCGATCCTGCGTTCGCCGCTGCCGCACGCGCGGATCAACAGCATCGACACGTCGGCCGCGGCCGCCGTAGACGGCGTCGTCGCGGTCGTCACCGGTGAGCTGCTCGCGCAGTACAACCTCGCGTGGATGCCGACGCTGTCGGGAGACACCCAGGCCGTCCTCGCGACCGACAAGGTGCGCTTCCAGGGCCAAGAGGTCGCGGCCGTCGTCGCGACCGATCCGTACATCGCCGAGGACGCCCTCGAGTTGATCGAGGTGGACTACGAGCCGCTGCCCGTCATCACCTCGCCGCAGCAGTCGCTGGCCGCCGACGCCGTGCTCATCCGCGACGACAAGGAGGGCCAGACGTCGAACCTCGTCTACGAGTGGGAAGCCGGCGACGGCGCTGCGACCGAGGTTGCGTTCGCGCGCGCCGATCGCGTTGTCTCGCTCGAGACGCACTACCCGCGCTCGCATCCGTCGCCGCTCGAGACCTGCGGCTGCCTGGCCGACGTCAACAGCGCGACCGGACAGGCAACGATCTACATGACGTCGCAGGCACCGCACGCGATCCGCACCGTGTTCGCGATGGTGGCCGGCCTGCCGGAGCAGAACATCCGGATCATCAGCCCCGACATCGGCGGCGGGTTCGGCAACAAGGTGCCCGTGTATCCGGGCTACGTGGTCGCCACCGCGGCGTCGCTCGTGATCGGCAAGCCGGTGAAGTGGGTCGAGAGCCGCTCCGAGAACCTGATCTCCACGGGGTTCGCGCGCGACTACCACATGAAGGGCGAGCTCGCGCTCACGAACGACGGTCGCATCCTCGCGTTGCGCGTGCAGATGCTCTCGGACCAGGGCGCCTTCTACGCCGACGCCCAGCCGACCCAGTTCCGGGCGGGCCTGTTCCACGTCGTCACGGGCAGCTACGACTTCCCGGCCGCGCATGTTCAGTGCCGCGGCGCGTACACGAACAAGGCGCCCGGCGGCGTGGCCTACCGCTGCTCGTTCCGCATCACCGAGGCGTCGTACCTGATCGAGCGACTGGTGCAGACCGCGGCGTACGAGCTCGGCATCGACCCCGCCGACATCAGGTTCAAGAACTTCATCCAGCCCGACCAGTTTCCCTACGAGACACCGACCGGCTTCGTCTACGACTCGGGCGACTACCCCACTGCGCTGCGCAGCGCGCTCGATGCCATCGGTTACGAGAAGCTGCGGGCCGAACAGGCCGCGGCGCGCGACGAAGGTCGGTTCGTCGGCATCGGGATCGCGCACTTCACCGAAGCCGTGGGTGCGGGGCCGTCGAAGAAGTACGACATCCTCGGCCTCAAGATGATCGACTCCGCCGAGCTTCGCGTGCACCCCACCGGCAAGGCGATCCTCAAGCTCGGGGTGCGGTCACAGGGCCAGGGCCACGAGACGACGTTCGCACAGATCGTCGCCGACGAGCTCGGCATCCCCGTCACCGATATCAAGGTGGTGGAGGGCGACACCGACAACACGCCCTACGGGCTGGGAACGTACGCGTCGCGCTCCACACCTGTCGCGGGCGCGGCGGCGGCGGTGGTGTCGCGCAAGATCGCCGACAAGGCGCGCAAGATCGCCGCGCACCTCTTGGAAGCGGCCGACGACGACATCGAGCTCCAGAACGGCGTCTTTTCCGTGAAGGGCACGCCGGGACGCTCGGTGACGATCGCCGACGTGTCGCTCGCCGCGTACACGAACCTGCCAGACGGCATGGAGTACGGACTCGAAGACGTGCACTACTACGACCCGCCGAACCTCACATATCCGTACGGCAGCTACGTGGTCGTCGTCGACGTGGACCCCGAGACGGGCGTGTGGAAGGCGCGGCGCGTGGTCGCACTGGACGACTGCGGCGTACGGATCAATCCGATGATCGTCGAGGGTCAGATCCACGGCGGCCTCACCGAGGGGTTTGCCAAGTCGTCGATGCAGTGGATCACCTTCGACGAGGAGGGCAACTGCAGCGGCTCGAACTTCATGGACTACCTCATCCCGACTGCGTGGGAGACGCCCCGGTTCGAGCTACTCGAGACGTGCACACCGTCGCCCCATCATCCGATCGGAGCGAAAGGTGTGGGCGAATCCGCGACCGTTGGATCACCGGCTGCATACGTCAACGCGGTCATCGACGCAGTTGCGCACCTCGGCGTGCGCAACATCGACATGCCGCTGCTTCCCGACCGGGTCTGGTCGGCGATCCAGTCGGCGCGCGCCACGGGAGGCTGATGGACGCGGCGGTGCTGGCGGATGCCGTCGCGTTGACCCAGCAGCGCCGGGCGTTCGCGCTCGCGACCGTCGTGTGGAGGCGCGCGCCGAGCTCGGGCCATGTCGGGTCGAAGGCGATCGTGTTGCCCGACGGCACCGTGCGGGGATGGTTGGGCGGCGCGTGCGCAGAACCGACGGTCGTGCGGGAAGCGCTGGCCTCGATCACTGACGGCGAGCCCCGCCTGCTCTACCTCGGAGCCGCGGCCGAGCTCACGGGTGATGATCGCGACCGCATCGTGGTGCCGATGGCGTGTGAGAGCGAAGGATCACTCGAGGTCTACGTGGAGCCGTTCCTGCCCAAGCCACAGCTCGTCGTCGTCGGCCGCTCCCCCGCGGTGCACGCATTGACCGTGGCGGCGAGAGCGGTGGAGTGGGATGTCGCGGTGATCGACGACGGGGGCCGCCCGAGCGAGCACCCGTACCCCGAGCTCGTGCGCACGGCCCTCGATCTCGACGGTCTCGGCATCACCCGGTCGACCGCCGTGGTGGTCGCGACGCAAGGTCATTACGACGACGTCGCCTTGCGGGCCGCCCTCGCGACGGACGCGGGCTACGTCGGCGTGATCGCGGCCGAGAAGCGTGCGTCGTCACTGCTTCGGCTACTGCACGACAGCGAGGTTGACGACGCGCAGCTGGCGCGTGTCCACGCGCCCGCCGGGCTCGATCTCGGCCCGGTCACCAACGCCGAGATCGCGGTCGCGATCCTCGCCGACCTCGTGGCCCGGCGCGCCGCGGGCGAGCTGCGCGACGCGGCCCCGGCGGCTGCGCGGCCCGAAGCACGCGATCCGGTGTGCGGGATGCTCGTGTACGTCGACGACGCCAAACACC
>JAMXLJ010000067.1 GCA_024281095.1 Acidimicrobiia bacterium
GAGACCGGACGTGTCGTGGTCGTCGTCGCCGGCGGCGCGGTCGTGGCGGTCGTCGCCGTCGTCGAGGTGGTGCTGCTGGACGCGGGTGGAACACCCGTGCCCGAGCCTCGAACCGGCACCGTGTGCAGCACGTCGAGGTACGCGCCGTATCCCGACGGCGTCGACCACTCGCTCGCGGACTCCACCGCGCTGCCTTCGCCCCATTCGTTGAACGTCGTGACGAGCTGGAACTGCGCGTTGGACGCGGCCATCGACTCGACGTCCTGACCGAACCGGTTCACGTCACGTGCGAGACGCGGAGACTCGCCTGCCTTCCAGAACCCGGGCGAGACGCTGTACGAGTACGGCGACTGGTCCTGCACGCTGCTCGCGGGGCCGTACTGGTGCCACGAGTCGGGCTGGTACGCGCAGCTGCGGTAGCCGTGGAACACCTTGAGCACCACGTACGCTCCGAGTGTGTTTCCCTCGTGCCAACGCCGAGCCATGTCACATCCGTCGTTCCCGTCGGCGTACACGAACACAACGGGCTTGCCGTTGACGCGGAGGTAGTTCGGCGATCCCCAGTAGTGGTCGCGCAAGTAGCGCAGATCGGCACTGATCGTCGTCGGGGACGGGTCGCCGCGACTCTCGTTCTCGTAGTACACGGACCACTTGAAGCCGGTGCCCTCGGCCGCGGTCATCAGGGTCGGCATGTGCTGATCGGTGTCGCTGCCCGCGCCCCACCACGACGCGATGCCGGCAGAGATGTTGCCGTACTGCATTGCCGCGATCTGAGACTTCACAACGGATACCTGGTTGTTGTCGTAGAACCCGATCGACGGGTGGTAGTTCGTGTTCGCGGACCCGCTGTCGAGTCGCCAGTTACCGGGGAACCAGGGGTAGTAGAACGCGGCGCGCACGACACCCGATGACGATTTGGGCGGAGGCGCGCCTGTCGCCGCGACGGCGCACGCACCGGCGAGGAGGCTCAACACGGCGACGAGCGCGCCAACGCGCGCTCGACGACCGGCGGAACGGACAGTGGTGGTGATCACGCGTGCACCGGGCAACGGATTCCTCCTGTCGCGACTCTGGGGCCGACACGCGCGCGAGCCATGCCTCTTGACGAGGTTGCTGCCGATCGTCGATCGACGCTGCGCCCCGCGACACCTGCGGGACGAGGGCCGACAACCGGTACGAGACCCCAACGCTGTGCCGTGGAGGCGTTATCGGCGTGCCTCGCAGATTTCTGTAGCCGCGCGACATGGCCGCCACCCGTTCGTGCGCGCCGTCACAAGCGGTTATCGTCCGTGCATTCGACCGGTGGGGTGACCACATGTCTCGCGACATCCACTTGCGTACGTGTCCGCTGTGCGAAGCGATGTGCGGGCTCGAGATCCACGTCGAAGGCGATCGAGTCGCGCTGATCCGCGCCGATCGGGACGACGTGTGGAGCAAGGGCTACATCTGCCCGAAAGGAACGACCCTCGGGCATCTGCATCACGATCCCGATCGCCTGCGATCGCCGATGGTCCGCGAAGGCGAACAGTGGCGCGACGTCGGTTGGGACGAAGCGTTCGCGCGCTGCGAGGAGCTCCTGCACGGCGTACTCGCGCGTGATGGCAAGCAGGCCGTGACCACCTACATCGGCAACCCGACGGCACACAACTTCTCGCTCGGTCGCTACGTCGGATTGCTCATCGCGCTTGCACAGCTTCCGATGATCTACTCGGCCGGCACGGTCGACCAGTGGCCGAAGAACGTGTCGTCCATGCTGATGTACGGCGGCATGTGGTGGATCCCGGCGCCCGACATCCAGCGCACCGACTACTGGCTCGTGATGGGCGGCAACCCACAGGCATCGCAGGGCAGTCTCCTCGCGTGTCCCGACATCCTCGGAGAGATCGACAAGATCCAGGCGCGCGGCGGCAAGGTCGTCGTGGTGGATCCGCGCCGCACCGGGACGGCCGACCGCGCCGACGAGTGGGTGCCGATCATGCCGGGCACCGACGCCGCGTTCCTGCTCGCGCTGTGTCATGTCGTGTTCGCGGAGGGTCTGGTGGACCTCGGCGACGTCGCCGACATCGTCAACGGTGTCGACGAAGTGCGCGGCCTCGCGGCCGCGTTCCCGCCGGAGCGTGTCGCGGCGACGTGTCGCATTCCGGCCGCCACCATCCGTCGCATCGCGCGTGACATCGCCGGCGCGCCGAGCGCCGCGGTCTACGGGCGCATCGGCCTGTGCAACCAGGAGTTCGGCACGCTCGCGTCGTGGCTGATCGACGTGGTCAACATCCTGACCGGCAACTTCGATCGACCCGGCGGCCTCATGTTCGGCAACCCCATCGCGTGGGGAGCGAACTCGTTGCCCGACCCGCAGTGGGCGCAAGGCGTGACGTTCGGCCGGTGGACGAGCCGCGTGCGCGGCGCGCCCGAGGTACTCGGGCAGGTTCCCGTGTCGTGCCTGGCCGAAGAGATCGCGACGCCGGGGCCGGGCCAGATCAAGGCGCTCGTGACGGTCGCCGGGAATCCCGTGATCAGCTCACCGGATGCAGGCCGGCTCGACGCGGCGCTGCCGTTGCTCGAATGCATGATCAGCGTGGACAACTACCTGAACGAGACCACGCGTCACGCGCACGTGATCCTGCCGGGATCGTCCGCGCTCGAGCAGCCGCATTTCGACGATCTGATCACGATGTGGGCGTCGCGCAGCGCCGGCAACTTCTCGCCCGCCATCTTTCCGCCACCCCCCGACCGGCCTGCCGAGTGGCAGATCCTCACCCGGTTGGGTGGGCTGCTCGCCGGCATGAACAACACCGACATCGACGTCGCCGCGATCGACGACGGCTACTTCACCGCGCTGTGCCAGGCGAAGGGCGTCGACCCCGAGCACGTCATGGCGCACTACGAGCGCGGCGGGCCCGAGCGCATGCTCGACCTCCAGATCCGCACCGGCCCGTTCGGCGACCGGTACGGGGACAAGCCCGACGGCCTCACGCTGCAGCACTTCCGAGACAACCCGCACGGCATCGACATGGGGCCGATGGTGCCGAGGGTGCGCGAGCTGCTCGATACGCCGTCCGGCCGCATCGAGATGGCGCCCGCGTACATCACCGCCGACGTGCCCCGTCTCGAAGCGAGGCTGGACCGGGGCGACCCCGACGGGCTGTTGCTGATCTCACGGCGTCACCTGCGTTCGAACAACTCGTGGATGCACAACGTCAACGTCCTCGTGAAGGGAAAGGACCGCTGCACGTTGCTCATCCACCCCGACGACGCCGCGCGCGCCGGCGTCGAGGACGGCAAGCTCGCGCGTGTGACCTCCGAGGCCGGCGCCGTGGAAGTGCCCGTGGAGGTGAGCGACGAGATGATGCCGGGCATCGTCTCGCTCCCGCACGGTTGGGGTCACGACAAGGAAGGCACGAGGCTGTCGGTCGCCCGGGAGCACGCGGGCGTGAACAACAACCTCCTTGCTCCCGGGCACCTCGTCGACCCGCTCAGCGGCAACGCGATCGTCAACGGATTCGCCGTCGAGGTGGGCCCCACATGAGCAAGGCCCCGAACATCCTGCTCGTCATGGCAGACCAGCACCGCGCCGACGTGATGGGCTGCGCCGGCGACCCGAGCGCGCTGACGCCGAACCTCGACCGTCTCGCCGCCGAGGGCGTTCGCTTCTCGAGGGTGAGCTGTCAAGGACCGTTGTGCATGCCGGCACGCGCGTCGTTCGTCACCGAGAGGTACGTGCGCGACCACGGCGTCTACACCAACTGGGCAGAGGTGCACCCCGACTCCCCCACGTATCTCAAGGCACTGCGCGAAGCCGGCTATCACACGGTGCAGATCGGGAAGGCCCATCTCTACCGCGACGAAGACGTGAACGCCCGGCACGTCGACGAGCTGGCGTCGCGGTTGAAAGCGCTCGGGTTCGCGGAAGTCCACGAATCGGGCGACAAGTTCTGCCTCGAACTGCCGAACGCCTACACCGACACGCTGGAGGCACGCGGGCTGCTCGAAGCGTACCGACAGCACATCGCGGACCGCAGCTACCAGGGCGAGAACGAGAACGGGTTGAACCCGACGAAGCGGTTCCCCATGTGGGACTCGACTCCGATGCCGGTTCCGCTCGACGCGTACTTCGACGCGTGGCAAGGAGCGCGCGCGGTCGAGTGGATCGAGCGATACGACCGCGACGAACCGTTCTTCGCATTCGTGGGGTTTCCGGGGCCGCACGACCCGTGGGACGCACCCAAGGAAGCCGTCGACCGCTACGCCGGCGTCGAGATGTCCCGGCCCCGTTCCACGCGCCGCCCCGATCTGGACGACGCGGGCACGTACGCGGGGCTGCTGCGCGCGTTCCAATACGTATCCGACAGCGAGACGATGACCGACGACGCCATCTTGGGAATGCGCCGCGCGTATTCGGCGAACGTGAGCGTCATCGACGACGCCGTGGGCCGGATGATCGACACCCTCGACGCGAAGGGCGAGCTCGCGAACACGTGGATCATCTACACGAGCGACCACGGCGAGATGGCGGGCGACCACGGCCTCATGTCGAAGTGCGTCATGTACGAGGGCGCGGTCCGAGTGCCGCTGATCGTCCGCCCGCCCACCGGGCGCGATCCGCTCGTGGTCGACGCGCTCGTCGAGCACATCGACGTACCGGCGACCGTCCGCGAGGTCGCGGGCGCGCCTGCGATTCCCCACGGTGACGGACGATCGCTCCTCGGATATGTGAACGACGGCACGCCGGAGTCGCGTGATGTGTCGGTCAGCGAGAACTGGGGCTTCGCGGCATTCCAGACCGACCGCTACAAGCTCGTCGTCGACGAGGATGCGCTGGCACCGTGCCAGCTGTTCGACTTGCAGGCCGATCCGACCGAGGACAACAACCGCGTCCGCGACCCGGAGTGTGCGCCGGTTGTCGAGCAGATGATGGAGACGCTCGTGCGCCCGTTCTTCACGCAACCGCCGGCACGCCCCCAGCCGAGCATCTTCACCGGCGCGCCCGCGTCGTAGCCGGAGTCACGCGACGTCGTTCAGTGCGACGACCATGCGCGCAAGTTCGACTCGTGAATGGACCTCGAGCTTCCGGTACACCTGCCGGAGGTGGAAGTCGACGGTGTGGCGCGACAGGAACATGCGGCTTCCGATCTCGCGGTTGCTGAAACCGTCCGCAGCGAGCGCGGCCACCTGCTGCTCGTGCGGTGTGAGACTGCCCCACCCGGTGACCGGACGCTCACGATTGCGCCGTCGCAACGCGTGACCGTCGACGAGGGCCCGCACCTGGCTCGCCCGGGCCCGCAGCACCGCGAGACCGGGATTCTCGGTCGTGAGGTCTTCCATGGCTTGTGCGAGGTGCTCGGCGCGCGCCCGGTCATGATCATCGAGCGCGACCCTGATGAGCCACGCGACGGCCTGGGGCTCTTCGACCAGAGCGCGCTTGTGCTCGACGAGACTGTCACACAGCTCTGCGACTACCGCCCGTCGATCGCGTGACCGCCGCGGCGAGGTCGCGTAGTTCTCGACCAGCGCGGGCGCGGCAACCCCGAGGCCTGCACCACTGGACGAGCACTGACGAACGCGCGTCGCATGGGCCCGCGCGTCTTCGCTGTCACCCCGCGCCAAGGCAACCTCGGCCATCGTGGAGTGCGCCAACGACATCGACACACCCACCGGCACGGTCTCCGCCGTCTGGAGCGCACGCGTTGCGTGGAACGCAGCCTCGTCGTATCGATTGATTTGGAGCTGCAGTCGCGAGCGGAGCAGGTCCGGTACCGGCGCCCACGACCGAAGTGACGCCCCCCCGACGAACGCCTCGATCGTGTCGATCAGCAATGCGGCCGACTCGAAGTCGCCGACTGCGACGAGCACCCGGGCCAGGCAGACGTTCGGGTAGCACGCACCGGCGTCGTGACGTTGCCGGGTGCCCGCCATGCACACCGCGGCGCGCAGTTGACGCAGCGCGTCCAGGACGCGGCCCTCGTCCCACGCGATATACGCACGCGCCGTCAGGGTTGCGGCCACCGCACCGGCATACTCGTCATCGCTGCAGGACGTGCCGGACAGATCCGGCTCGATCGCGTCGCGAACCCTCCCGACGTCGCCGATTTCGAGGACGGCCAGGAGCTGGGCCGCGGCCGCCCCGTTCACGAGCCGGTCCGGAAGGAGCGGACAGAAGCGAACCCTCCGAGCGACCTCGGCCGCGTCGTCAACCCGACCCGTGAGGATCAGCGCCGAGGAGAGCTGCAGCGCGATCTCGGCGGAGTACGGCGCGTGCGTCGGTCCCTCGGCGAGGAGCCGCCGGGCCGCTCGTGCGGCTTCTTCGGGTTTTCCGGAGCTCATCAGCGTTTCGATCGCCGTCAGCGCGGCGCGACACTGCTCCTCCGTCTGCGCGGCACCGTCACAGCCGAGCCGGGTCCCACCCCCTATCGGCCCGGGCGCTACGACACCTCGTACTGCGCCCTGGGTCATCTCACCCACCTTGCGGGAATCCCGCCGGTAAAAACAGGGCCCACCGGGACGAAATCTCGTGACATAGCGGTCCTGTCGGGGTAGTCGTTGATGCATTGGTGTGACGGCACCCCGGCGCCAGGAGGACAGCGGGCATGGAGGGAATGACCCCCGCCTTCACGGTGTCCGAGCCGGAGCTCCGGGGGCAGCTGTCCAACCTCCAGGGCCTCCTCGCCCTCGTGATGCTCATGACGGAGAGCGGCGACGAGGGCCGCATCCTGCACCTTGCCGCCACCGCGGTCCCCTCCCTC
>JAMXLJ010000068.1 GCA_024281095.1 Acidimicrobiia bacterium
GTCGCCTGACCGCCTCGCAGGCGTCCGGCGCCGCCGGAATCCGGAATGAGGCTTCGTTCGGAGATGATGATCGGGTAGCGCTGCTCGTCGACTTCCACGCTGTCGTGGTACAGCAGCGCGCCTGCGACCGGGCGCTGGAAGGTCGGCCACCCATCGACGAAGGGTGTGGCGGGGCCACCGGTCCCGCCGACGATGATCTGGTTGACGAACGGCCTGCCGGTACGCGGATCGGTTCCCGAGATGACCGACTTCCCGGGGGCCTGCCCGACGGAGCCCTCAGCCAGGCCGAACTCCTCGCCGATCTGGGCGAATGCGGCCTGCACCAGACCGACGACGCGGTCGGCCAGGTTCGTCGTCGCGGACGAGCACGAATGCGGGAACTTCGGAATCCCGACGACGCAACCCTCGCGCAGGAGGACCTCGAATCGCCGGAACGTTCCCGCGTTCGTCGGAACGTTATCCGGCAGCGCGCCCAAGGCGCCTGCCAGCGCCGCCGCAGTCGCCGTCGCCTTCGTCAGGTTCAACCCATTCGGCTGATTGTCTGGGTTGTCGCGCAGGTCGATGACGATCTTGCCGCGCTCGGGCTCCACCGAGACGGAGGCCGAGAGCTGCAATCCGTCCTCACCCGTGCCTGGGAACGGATCGTGCACAGTGGTGCCGGTCATCGTGCAAGCAGGGAGGTCAGCGATCACGCTCGTGACCAGCCGCTCGGAGTAGGCGAACCAGTCCTCGACGAACCGGTTGACGGTCTCCATCCCGTGCTTCGCAACCAGATCCTGCACGCGTCGCTCGGCGATGCGTGCCGCGCCCACGGTAGCGAGGTAGTCGCCGTACCACTGATCGGGAACACGGATGCGCGCGCGGCACATCCGCATGATGTCCTCGACATCCTCGTAGCCGCGCTGGACCCGCACGCACGGGAAGATGAGTGCGCCCTCTTCGTATACGTCGCGTGCGGTGGGCGAGAACGTCGTGGGGATTGCGTTGCCGCAATCGGCCTGGTGGGCCTTCGCTACACCGGTGAAGACGTGTGTCCCGTCAACGAAGATCGGAACGAGGATGGCGTGATCGGCCGCGTGCGAGTTGCCTCGGTACGGGTCGTTATGCAAGAACGCATCACCGGGGGCGAAGTCGCGATGGAGTTCGAGCATCGCCGCGCCGAGAGGCTCAGAGCCGAAGACATGAACCGGACACCCTTCAGCGCTGGCCAGCAACTCGTTGCCCGCGGTCAGGATCGAGCATGAAAAGTCACGCGCAGTGTTGATCACCGACGACCGCGCCGACCGCAGGAGCCCGTTTGTCATTTCGCGGACGATGCCGTCGAACGCGTTCGCGAGGACGGCCAGGAGCACGGGATCGAAGGACGGGGTCACGCTGCCTCCTGGTCTCGCTGCAGGTGGAAGTTCAGCTGGTCGTCGAGGCGGGCCAGCCACCCCGGCGGAATGACCACCGTTGTCGTCGTTTCGTCGACGATGGCCGGTCCGGCGATCTTCTGTCCCGGCGTGAGCGCGCCGGCCGGGTACCGGGGGGTCGGCTCTGCGCGTGAGGCGAACACGACCTCGTCAGTCCGGAGTGCGCCTGACGTCGCGGACGTGGCGACGAATTGCAGAGCCTCACCGTCTCGGCCGATCTCGGCCCGGAGGCCCCACGACAGCACCTCGACTCGGGATCCAGGATCTTCGGTGCCGTTGCGGTGCAGGTGTTCCCGATGAAAAGCATCCTCGATCGCGCCCGCGCCGTCCAATCCTGCCCGCGGCCGCTCAGCGAGGTGGACGCGCAGATCCCACGCCTGCGCCGGGTAGCGCGCGTCGACGAAATACGACCGACGGACGGACGTCTCCGGTGTGGCGAACCGGCTTACGAACGCGTCGGCCTGGGCGTCGAGGTCGTCGAGAACTCCCGCGACGGAGCTGGCATCGTAGGTGCCGGTGTCGATGTACAGGGGAGCTGTGAACTCGGTCGCGATCGGCGCCCGGTGCGCTCCGTAGGCCGCCAACACGCCCGCGGTCGCGGGGATCACTGCCTGGTGCGCGTCCAGAAGGTCGGCTAGCGCCGCGGCCACCATCGCGCCAGCGCCGCCACCGGCGACGAGCAGGGCACCGCGTGGGTCGACTCCGTGCTCGAGTGTCACCTGGCGGATTGCCGAGGCCATGTGGTTGGCCGAGACGTCGACGATCGCCTGCGCGGCCTGCATTGTCGACAGCCCAAGCGGCCGACCGACATGGGTCGCGATCGCTCTGTCGGCGGCGTCGCGGTCAAGGCGAAAGCCGGCCTCAAAGGTGTCGGGGTTGAGATAACCGAGCACTACGCAGGCATCGGTCACCGTCGGTAGCTCTCCACCACGGCCGTAGGCCGCGGGGCCGGGGTCGCTACGGGCGCTCTGCGGCCCCACACGCAGCATGCCGCCCGAGTCGATCCACGCGATGCTGCCCCCACCGGCCCCGATGCTCTGGACGGCGACAGAGGACAGACCGGTGAGATGCCCGACAAACGGCTCGCCGAGCCAGGCTTCCCGCGTGTGTCGCACGCGGGCGTGTTCCACGAGGGAGACGTCGAAGGTCGTCCCGCCCATGTCGCAGACAACGACGACCTCTGCCTCGGGCGCTGATGCGGCGCCGGCGAGCGGCGCCATAGAGGGTCCGGAGTTGATCGTCAGGACGGGCCGCTGCACCACATCGTCGACGTCGAGCACGGCACCCTCCGACGTCACGACCATGAGGCTGCCGTCGAATCTCGCGCCCGTGAGGTCTTCGCGGAGATCGCCGAGGTGGACCGCCATCAGCCGCTTCAAGGACGCGTCGATCGCGGCGGCGGACGCCCGGCGGTACTCGCGCAGGGATGGGTTCGCACGTATCGACAGCGTGTATTCGGTCCCGGGGAGGAGCTCCTCGATGAGCTCACCAACGCGCTGCTCGTGGACGTCGTTGGCGACGGACCAGAGGAGCATGACGGCGACGGCCTCGACGTCATGTTCGGCCAACGAGGCGATGACCGACCGGGCATGATCCTCGTCCAAAGGTCTGAGGATTTCTCCTTCGGCAGACACGCGCTCCCGCAACTCGAAGGTGAGACGCCGCGGTATGTACGGCGGCGGATACGCGGCGCGCGAATCGAATACGTTGCGGCGACCGCCCTCGCGGAGGGTCAGCGTGTCGGCGAAGCCTTCCGTCACGAGCAACGCCGTGCGCGCTACCCGCCCGGTCAGCACCGCGTTCGTCGCGTGGGTGGTGCCGTAAACAATCACATCGGCAGCACGCAGGACGTCGTCGCCGCTTCGCCCCAGGGTTTGGGCAGCGCGGTCCACGGAGGCCTTGAAGCCCTCGAACACACGACCGTACGTGGTCAACGCCTTGCCGACGGCGATCGTGCCGTCGTCCCCGCTCACGACGACATCGGTGAACGTGCCTCCTGTGTCGACGGCGATTCGGAAGCGTCCCGCGTG
>JAMXLJ010000069.1 GCA_024281095.1 Acidimicrobiia bacterium
GGTGAACGCGCTGTACACGGATCTCGACGAGCACGACGCCGCGCAGACGCCGCGCGAGAAGTCACGTGCGGGCATCGAACCGGGCGAGCGGCCACGATCGCGTTTCGGCTTTCGTCGCCGCGCACGCGCGTAACGGACGGTCACTCGCGAGTGTCAACACGGCGTGTGTTGGAATGCGCTGGGAACGACGCTATATACCGCCGTGTCGAAGGCGTATGGTCGAGGGGCCGGGGGGAAGGACTCGTTTCCGGCCCACCCGCAAGTGAGCGCGACGGCTTGGCCTTGCCCCCCGGCTGACCTGGTCGTACCCGCTCAATCGTGACGCGTGTGTGAATGGGTGTGGTTCGCGGTACGCACGCGTGCCGACAGCTCGCGCAGCAACGCCCGCGTGAAGGTCGGGGCGAGCTCCATCAGTGCGTCGACATCGTGTGCGTCGATCAGCCGCACGCGCATCGGCGTGCGGGCCATCACGGTGGCCGAGCGCGGTCCGCGGTCGAGCACGCCCATTTCGCCGATCGTCTCACCGGGGCCGATTGCGGCAACCGTTCGCCCGCCGACCACGACATCGGCGTAGCCCGACTCCACGAGCATGAAGTCGAGCGGGATGCGGCCCTGCTCGTACAGCGTGCGACCGGCGGGCACGTCCACGGCGCGGCTCATTCTCACGATGTGCTCGAGCTCCTTGCCCGGGCACCCGTACAGGACGCCGAGCGGCTCCAGCGTCTCGTGTGGCGCTTCTCGACGCGTCCTGAGCATCGCCAAACCCCCCGTGGTCGCGCTCATTGTCGTATTGGCTGGTGACGTACCCGCAATCTCTCGCATCACACGGTGACTGCGGTCACGGCGCCCTCGGCGGTGCGGAAGGGGCGCGGAACGGGCGCGACGCCGAAACGGACCATCTACCGGACGGCCTTCGCGAGCGCGACAATCCAGACATGAGATAGCGGCACGAGCCCAGAGGCGGGGACCATGCACGTTTTCCGACACCGGCGCGTCGATCCCATTGACGACCCCCCGGAGCACGCCACTGCGAGCACCTCGGTGCGGATCCTGCACGACGAGGAGGAGTTGCGGGCTGCACTGGAGCGTGCGAGCGGGTTCGAGCGACTGCTCATGAGCCAAGCGACCGCCCGGGCGGCCCGCTACTCGCGGCTCACCCTGCCCGTCGACACGAGCCGTCGGAACGCCCCGGACGCTCCCGAGCCGGCCTGAGCTCCCCACCAGCCCGCGATGACTCGCCTCTCCACCTACTGCGGCGGCGGCGACACCGGCCGGCCGCTCGTCGCGGGGGCACTGCGCGGGTACCGCACCTGGCGACCGGCCCGCCGCTGGACCAGGGTGCCGGACGGTGCGTTGCCGCTCACGGCCGTCACCCGCCGTCACATCGTGTGGACGCCGGTGCTGGACGCCTGCTGCAGCCCGCCCTGGATCGCCCCACGCCACCGTGAGTCAATGGTGCCCGCCGACCACCGAGCGCCCTTCGCGGGCTGCCGGTGCGGCATCTATGCGTGGTACGAGCCCGACGACACCGGCATCCTGCACGCCGGCGTGTTCGGCACGGTCGAGGCCTCGGGGGTGATCCTGCTCGGCGACCGTGGCTTTCGCGCCGAACGGGCCCGCGTGATCGCGATCGTCACCCGCAACCGCCGGGTGGGGGCCGCATGCGCGCAGGCCGGCGTCGCGGTCTACCGCAACCGCCGCGAGCTGCTGCACGACTACCCGCCCGACGACGTGACGACCTTGCTCGGCGACACCACCGCCCGCGAGCCTGAGATGGAGGAGGATCCAGGCGACAGGAGGTGACGATGGTCCGCGGCGAGGGAACCGCGATCGCACGTGGTGTGAGCGCGCAGGACGCGTTCGACTTCGTGCTCGACCCCGCGCAGTACACCAAGGCCGACACGAAGATGGTGTGGGTCACGAAGATCGCGGACACGCCCGACGGGATGATCGCCCGCGAAGACGGCAAGTTCCTCGGACGGTTCCCGGGCTCGGTCGTCACCCGGTATCGCTGGGAACGCCCGGGCCGCATCGACGTCACGCTCGAGCACGGCGTGCCCGAGCGGCTGCACGCCTGGTTCGAGATCGACGAAGTCGACGGCGGCACGCGCATTCATCACGTCGAGGAGCTCGATCTCGGGCACGGCGTGCTCGGGAGGTTGTACGACCTCGCCGCGCGGCGCTGGTTCGCCGAGTCCGTGCGCAAGGAGGTCGACGAGATCGCGCGCCTGCTCGAGCAAGGCGAGCGCGGGCGAGGCCCTGTCGCCTGATCGTTCAGTCGCCTGTCGTCTCAGTGGAACGCGTCACGCGTGCGGGATGCGGCAGGGCGCTGCGTTGCACACGTCGACCACGAGGCCCGTCGTGAGGAAGACCGCCTTCTGCTCGCGCGCGACGGGGGAGTTGCGCGGGTCTTCGTGAGGATCGACGCCGACGGTCGGCGGTAGGTTCGTGAGCGGGGCCGGAGGGCTGCCGCTGTCCCAGATCACCATGGCCGAGCCGGCGAACGGCGATTCCTCGATGCGACGGACGCCCCATGACGGCACCCGATCCGTTGACCGCCCGGGCACGAGCAACGGCTCGTGCACCGCGGCCTCGATGGTGCGCGCCTCGACGTCGGAGGCAACGTTTGCCACTTGCTGGTCGCCGAACGCGACGTGCATCAGCACGCGATGGCCCGGGGTGTGCGGCAACGGGTGTTCGGTGAGATGGTTCGCGTAGCCGTCGGGATCGGCGCGGTCCCACAGCATCTGCACGAGCGCGTAGAACAGTTGCTGGTCGAGCGGATCGGGATACGCGGTCTCGAGCAGCGAGCGGGGGAACGACGTGCTGCGGTCGAGCAGGGTCGAGAAGTTGATCGCGGGCACGCCGAGCACGGCACGGTGCACGTCCTGGGACACCGCGGTGAGCACCCCGCCCATGATGCCGCCGAGGCTGTTGCCGTCGTAGCCGAGGCCCACCGACGTGTCGATCAACGGCGCACCGGCGGATCGGAATGCCGGATGGGTCGAGAGGCCGTCGGGCCGGATCATGAGCCGGCCGAGGAAGAGGGTGTCGAGCACGGATTGCTGCAGCCGGTCGACGAGATTCCGAAAGTTCGACGCGTCCGCGAACGCCTTCGCCCCGGCGGCGAGGTCGTCGGTGCGGTCGGTGAGCCCGAGCCATTCGGTGCCGCAGAACACGAAGTTGTGCTCGCCCGCCATCGCCTCGACATAGCGGGAGAACAGTTCGCTGTCGTCGTCGAACAGGCCGTGTCCGTAGAGGGACGGCCGAGCCGGGTGCGAGGGGGCGGCCGAGCGGGGCACGTCGCACGTGAACGGCGCGACCTGCGTGTTGCCCGGCGTATGGCTCGGCCGCGCGCTCGTTGCGCTGTCGTAATGGAATCGTGAGCCGGGCGGCCCGCCGGTCTGGTCGAGGTAGCTCGGCACCTCGAACGTGCCGGTGACGTGACGGGCGACGAGCGCGTTCTGCTGTGGTGTGAAGTCGTCGACGGCCGTCACCGTGAATCGAGGCGCCGCGTTGCCGAGCAACCTGAACGCGTCGTCACGGATGTGGACGAGCCGCCCGGTGAGGTTGCGCGTGCTCGCGACTGTGAAGTCCCACGCGAGGTAGAGGCCGTCGGTGTCGACCGCCCCTCGTGCGAGTGTCTGCACGACGCGGCGGATGTGCGAGGCGCGCGCGGAATGATCACGGCGTGCGAGCATGTTCGTGAACGCGGGCGGGGGAGAGATCTCGCGACCCGCGCCGTCGCGCAAGCGTCGTAACGCCACGATGTAGCGGGCGCCGTCGGCGAAATTCACCGCGGGCCGCACGATCAGGACCTGGCGGGCCGGGTTGCTCGCGTGCGCGTCCAGCTCGGCCCAGTACGGTCGCCGCTGCAACGTGCGCGCGTCCAACAGCACGATCGGGGCGTCGGGCCGGAGCGACGAGCCGATGTCGGTGACCGGCGCCGCGCCCGTGCGCGTGAGATCGATGCCCGGCACGTGCGTCAGGATCACCGAACCCGGGCTGAACCCGTCGTTGCGGTTCCACTCGGTGGGGTCGATGGGCACGCCGGCGTTGTTGCGCGGCATCGCGCTCGGGTCGAGATGCACACGCCGGCCGGTACCCGTGGACGGGTCGCGCACCGTGAAGTAATCGTTCGGGAACGGCAACAGGCACGCGGTGGGGTCGATCGGATCACACGGCGGGTTCGGTGCGTTTGACGCGTCCGATGACCCGCTGTCGCCGCGCGCGCCCGCGGGCACGGGCAGGAATCCGACGACCGCAACGACGAGCACCACTGCGACCGACAACCGCGCCACCCTGCCGAAGCCTCCCCCCGGCTTCCGCATGCTGCGACCCTAGGCCCTGACGCGCCGCGATGCGATCGAGGCGTCTTCACGCGGTCGGACCAGCTCCGGCGCCGGCTCCCGGCCGAGCGTCCCTGCGTGCTGCGGTTCCTCGACGTCGCCGGAGTTGGAGGCGCCGGATGTGGGATCTTGTCCGCCATCACTACGACATCCGCTGGCCCGCGTCGTGCGGCTCCCGCCGATGCTCGTCATGTTGACGGGTTGGATCCTGATCGTGGCCGCGACCTATGGCAGCACGCGGCTGCGAGCGGGCGTGGAGCCCGCCCTCGCGGTGCTGGCCGCCATCGGCGCCACCGTGGTGGTTCGCCGGGCCCGGCTGGGTGAACGATGAGAGGAACGCAGCATTTGGGGGGCAGAGCAGTGCAGGTCTTCAGGGGGTTCCGTCGCGGTGTGGTCGTGGCGGTCGTGGCGGCGGCCGCGCTGGTCCTTCCGGTGTCGCAGTCGGTGGCGTCGCTGCGTTCGGCCGAGGCGCCAGCGCGGTCCGACGCGCCGCGGGTGATCATCGACACCGATCTGTCGTTGTGGTGGGACGACGTGACCGCGCTCGGCCTCGCGAACGTGCTGCAACAACGGGGCGCCGTGCGCGTGCTCGGCGTGATGTCGGACGTGCGCAATCCCGTGGCCGTTGCGGCGATCGACGCCGTCAACACCGCGTACGGTCACGGGCGCATTCCGATCGGCGCGGTCGCCGGCACCGACGCGAACACCGCGGCCCACGGCTACAGCGATCTCCTGGCGAGCCGGCTCCCGCATTCCGTGCGCAGCAACCACGACGTGCCCGAGGCGGTGTCGCTGTACCGGCGGTTGCTGGCACACCAACCGGACCACAGCGTCACCATCGTGTCGATCGGCGGTTACACGAACCTGGCCGGCTTGCTCCGTTCGACGCGCGGGGCCGGGAGCGCGCACTCAGGACGCGAGTTGATCGCCAAGAAGGTGAAGCGACTCGTGATCATGGACGGGATCTTCCCGGGCGGCGGGCCGGCGTTCACCAACCAGAAGATCGACCTCGCCGCGGCGAGCGACGTCGTCACCGGCAACTGGCCCACACCGATTGCGTGGGTCGACGGCCTCGACGGGATCTCCACCAAGGTCGGCGGCACGCTCTGCGCGACTGCGACGCCGTCGAACCCGATGCGGATCGTGTACGAGGCCCTGTTCCATTGCGGACCACCGGGCGACGGCGACTGGGACGCCCCGACGTTCCTGTATGCCATCGGTGACGTACCGGGCGTCTTCACGGAGCTGGGCCAAGGCGGTGCGGCGATCATCAACTCGTCGGGCGGGCTCTCCTGGCAGGCGAGTTCGACACGCCACGACGACGTGTACGTGCACGTGGTGGATCAGCCGCGGCTCAACCAGCGCATCGATGACCTCCTGCCGCTCGGCGTGTCCACCACCCGTTGCCGCGCCGGCCATGACCAGCCCGCTCGCGAGCGGCGTTCATGTGGTCGTGAGTTGGAGCATCGTCCCACCTGACGGGTTGCGCGGTTCGTCCGAACCTTTTGGCCGCATCTGCCCGCCGCCGTGCGTCAGGTGGGTCAGGTCGGTCAGGTGTGGAGGGCCCGGATGGCGGCGAGGTACGTGTTGCCGAAGCGCGCGCTCGGCTCGACGTAGGTGTTCTCGAAGAATTCGTTCCACGAGATCACCATCCACCCGTCGGGCGTCGACTTCGCGTTCGTCTCGTAGATCGTGCGCAACGTCTGCGTGCCGTTGCGGGGGACGCACGTGCCGCCGACGCCGAAGTTGCTCTTGTTGTAACCCGGGCTCATCGGCGCGAACCACAGCTTGTGCGCGCCGTGCAGGATCGTCGACAGCTTCGTGAGCGTGGTCGACGCGTGCGAGTTGGTGTAGGGGTTCTCCGCCGACCAGTACCAGCCGTCGCCGTCGAAGATGTCGGCGACACCGCGCTGCCATTCTGCTGCTCCGTGCTCGTCGCCGATGAGCGTCAGCGTGGAGCGGTACGGCTGGAAAAGATCTCGCAACTCGTTCGTGGGAATACGGCGAGAGTCGAGGATCATCGCGACCGGCTTCGAACCGTATTGCGGCACCTGGAACGCCGGATTGTTCGCGTAATGCTGAGTGAAATAGGCGAGATCGTTGCGAATCGTCGCGGCGGGGCGCGGGTTGCGGCTGTTGTCGAGGCTCTCGTAACCGAGCATCAACCCGAACCGACGACCGCCCTGCGCGTTGTGCGCGTTCACCGCGGCGACGAGGAGGTCGAGACGGTGGTTGAAGTCGCGACTCGTCGCGCCCTGGTCGGCCGCGCCCGTGCCGGACCATGACACGACGAATCCGTCGATGCCCGCGCTCGAGGCCTGTTCGACGTGCGCCTTCATCGTCGCGGGGTCGTCCTGGTCGTAGAGACCGAGTGGCGGTGCGGGCACGTCGACGAGTTGTGCGCCCGAGTACGACGGCTGCGCGTCGCAGCCGTTGGACGCGAGGCTCGCCGGAAGGGGCGGCGGCTGCTGCGAGTACGGATACGACGGGCCGAGGCGCGACTTCCAGTGCGTGCCCGACCACCAGAGGTAGTAGTGCGCGAACACGGGCGCGGCGCGTGCCGGAGCGCCGCCGGGCAGTGTCGTCGCGGTGCCGAGCGATCCGCTGGTGCCGCTCGCGCCAGTCGCGCCGCTCGACGCCGTGGTGTGCGGCTTGGCCGACCCTCCACTCCCCGAACAGGCGGCCACGCCCGCGGCGGCGAAGATGACGAGCGCAACCGTCGTGATTGTTGTGCCGCGCCGGCGCATGCGGCGATTCACCTCGACTTCATCGCGAGTCCAACAGAATTTCCTGGCGAGCGGGCGACTGTACCGCCCAATTGCCCAGGAATCCGCTCGCATGCACCTTGGGTAATCACGGGAGTCGTTGACGAAAGCCCCCGAATCTTTCATGTTGTTCTCACGAACCGCACGCTTTGATGGAGACGTACGGTGGCCCGGGGTGGGCGCGCGCACCGGTGGCATGAGGGGGCGTTCGCACGACCTCGCGCCAGCGTGTGCAGAACTCGCAACAACCACCTGAACCGATGACTGCCATCGACCAAGAGAACAACTCGATCGGGCCTGCTCCCGTGGCGCGCCGCGTGCTGATCGTCTCGGCCTCCATGGGCGCCGGTCACGACGGCGCGGCCCGTGAGCTTGCGCACCGCCTCGAGTCGCGCGGTCACCAGACGCGCATCGTCGACTTCCTCGACATGCCACCGCTCGGGCTCGGTCGGTTCATCCGCTGGACGTACCAACTCCAGCTCCACTTCGCACCGTGGTCGTACGAAGCGCTGTACCGCCTCTGGTACATGTTGCCGTTCCTCTACGGGCCGCTCGTCGCGTTGGATTCGTTCCTCACCCGGCGCGCGTTCCAACGGGCGGTACGGGAAGTGGATCCCGACATCGTGGTGACGACCTACTCGTTGTCGGCATTGGTGCTCGGCCGCATGCGCAAGAAGGGTTGGCTGCGCGTCCCGGTCGCGACGTATCTGACCGACTTCGCCGTGCACCCGCTGTGGGTGCATCCGTCGGTCGACCTCAACATGGCGGTCAGCCCGGTTGCAGCCGAAGCGGCCGCGGCGCGTACCGGCGGCCGCGCCTGCGCACCCGGCCCGTTGGTGGGGGAGAAGTTCCGCAGCGCCCGCCCGGATCGGCGCGTCGCGCGTCGTGCGCTCGGCCTCGAGCCCGGCACCCGCGCGGTCTTGGTCGTCGCGGGATCGTGGGGTGTCGGCGACGTCGTCGCGACGGTCGAAGCGATTGCGAGTTCCGGGCGGTTCCACCCCATCACGGTCTGTGGGCGTGACGAGACGCTGAAGCTCGCGCTCGAGGAGCGCGGCCTCGGCACCGTCATCGGGTGGACGTCGGAGATGCCGGCGCTCATGGCCGCGGCCGACGTGTTGGTCGAGAACGCGGGCGGCCTGACGTGCATGGAGGCGTTCGCGGCCGGGCTTCCCGTCGTCACGTACTCACCCATCCCGGGCCACGGCCGTGACAACGCGCAGACGATGGCTGCGGCGGGCGTGAACCGCTACGCGCGCGACGACGACGAGCTCCAGGTGGTGCTCGACGAGCTCAGCACGCCCGGGCCGGTGCGTGACGAGATGATCGCCCGAGGTCGCGCTCTGTTCGCGGGCGACGCCGCGGTCGAGGTGCTCCACCTCGCCGGCGAGCAGCCGCTTCCGGCGGGTGTACGGCCGTTCCGCATTCCGCTGCGGCGGCGCGTGCCCGCGCTCGGGGCCGCCGCCCTGATGATGGTCTACGGATCGTTGACGCTCGGCGCGCAGGGGGTCGCCGCCATGGGCGTCGGCATCGCGCGCCCGCCTCACGCGGCCGGCCCGCGTGCGTTCGTCGGTGCCCGTGTCAACGCGGAGGACCTCGCCGATCCGGCGATCACGGATCTCCTCGCGTCCACGAAGATGACCGTGATCGTCGACGCCCGCACCGCTGCGCTCGCCGGGCCGCAGCTCGCGCGGTTGGCGGCGCAAGGCGTCGAGATCGCGAACGGGGGCTGGGGACGCAGCAGCAGTCTGCGATGGGAGCGGGCCCAGGCCGACGTCGCAAGGGCCGGCGATCTCATCCACCGCAGCTCGGGTTGCCGCATCGTCGACTTCGCGCCGGGCCGGCGGCTCGACGCGTTCGACCAGATGTGGAGCCGTCGCCGGCGCGAGCGTCTGGTGATGGCCGACGCGGTCATCCGGCCGGGCCGGATTCCGGCGCAGGTGCGGGCGGCCAAGGTGTATGTCGTGGACGGACGTCGCTCCGACCCCGACGAGCTGCGCCGTGCAATCGTGCAGTTCCAGAGCCGGCTGAACACAGCCGGCCTGAGTGTGGCGCCGCTGAAGCAGTTGCGCTGACGCCGTTTTGGCAGCGATTCGAGGAGGAACGTTGCCACCGAAGAAGCAGCGGATGTCGGAGCAGCACAAGCGGGCGCTCGCCACGGGGCGGGAGCAGGGCCGAGCCGTCCGGGAGTATCTGGAGTGGCTCGAGTCCCGCACGCCCCGCCGCGGCCGCAAGCGCGACACGTCGCCGGAACGCCTGGCCGAGGTCGAGGATCAGATCTCGGAGACGGAGTCCGTGCTCCAGCGCCTGCACTTGATCCAGCTGCGCCGCGACCTCGAGGTCGCGGCCGATAACGAGGACGACCCACGCGAGGAGGAGCGCGTCCGGCGGGCGTTCGTGAAGGCAGCCCGGGCCTACGGCAACTCGAAGGGCATCACGTACGCGTCGTGGCGCGAGATCGGGGTGCCGGCGGCGGTCTTGCGCGAGGCCGGCATCACGCGCGGCGGCACCTGAGGGCATGACGGACCGGCCGGCAGATCCGGGTTTCGCGCGGCGAGACACCGACTCGATCCCGGCGTGACCTGGAGGATGTTCGGGTCCGCCGTGATTTGGGGTACGTGGTGCGGAGCCCCGCACGGAACGGGTAGGTGATGTCCTCGGTTTCGATCCTGCATTTTCCTCCGTCGACCGACAGCCCCCGTCGTGCCCGTCACGACGTGGTCGAGCTGCTGCACCGGTCCGGCGTGGGCGGGATCGACGACATTGCCGCACTGCTCACGAGTGAGCTCGTGACCAACTCGGTGTTGCACGCCGGGACACCGGTCGCGGTCCGGTGCGAGATCGACGAGGACCGGGTGCGGGTCGCCGTGAGTGACGACAACCCGGCCGGGCTGCAGCCGGGCCCGCTCGAGGAGATGGCAGAGCACGGCCGCGGTGTGCAGATCGTGTCTGCTCTCGCGGACGCGTGGGGCACCGACGTCGCCGAGGATGACGGCAAGTCGGTGTGGTTCGAGCTCGCTGTGCGCGGGTCGGGACCGGGCCCGGGTCGCTAGGCGCGAAAGTCGAAACCGACCTTGATCGCGCCCGACGTCGCCTGCGTGGCGAGCGCCGTGAACGCGTCGCGCCAGCCGTCGAGGGCGAACGTATGGGTGAGCATGCCGGTGAGGTCGACGCGGCCGGCCGCGACGAGATCGAGATAGTGCTCGATGCCGTGGCGGCGGGTGCCCTCCACCTCCTCCACGCCGAACGCGTTGGAACCGACCATCGAGATCTCCTTGAAGTACAGCGGCGTGTCCTCCCACATGGTGGGCCCGTGCACGCCGGCTTTCACGAGCGTGCCGCGCGCCCGGAGCACGCGCACGCCGATCTCGAAGGTCTCCTTCTTGCCGATGGTGTCATAGACGACGTCGATGCCGCCCGGATACGCCATCGGCAGGCCGTCGCTCGGTTGCAGCACGCCGCCGGACCACGCGGCGGCCGCTTCCACGACTTGTAGCGCCGGCTCGTGCGCGATCACGGTCGCGCCGAGCTTGCGCGCGAGCGCGGCCTGCGCGTCGAAGCGCGCGACGACGAGGACCTCGACGTCGGGATACAGGGACCGCAGGATCGCGGTGGCGCACGTGCCGAGCGCGCCGGCGCCGTAGACCATCACCTTCGAGCCGGCGGCCGGGGGATGGCGGGTGATCGCGTGCAGCATCACCGCGAACGGGTCCGCGAACACCGCGAGCTCGTCGGCGACGCCGTCGGGCACCTTGTAGAGCATGCTGTCGTGCGCGGGCATCAACTGCGCGTAGCCGCCGCTCGCATCGCGGGAGGTGCCCGTGTGGATGCCGGGTGCGATCGGCCCCACGCCGAAACTCGCGCAGAGGCTCAGATCGCCCCGTTCGCACGACGGGCACAGGGGGTGCACGCCGCGCGGCGCGCACGACAGCCAGGGATTGAGCACGACGCGGTCGCCGACCTCGAGGCCTTCGGCCTCGGGACCCAGGGCGACGACGTCGGCGACCACTTCGTGGCCGAGCACCTGCGGGAGCGAGAAGAAGCCCTTCATCGGGTTGTCGGGCGTGCGCACGTCGCCCCAGTCCATGAACACCTGTTTGCTATCGGAGCCGCAGATGCCGGTGAGCCGGGGTGCCGTGACCACCCAGTCGGGGAGCAGGAAGCCCGGCTCGTCCATGTCGACGAGGCGCATCGGGGTATTGGCGAGCGCGCGCAGGAGCGGATTGTCGACGTCGGGCTCGGGCTGGGGATCCGGTTTCACCCCGTAGAGGAGCGCCTTCATCGCCGTCCCTTCATGCGTTCGGTTGCCGGGCGAGGGCGGTCAGAGGCCGAGGAGGCCGGGGTGCTCGGCCGCGCAGCGCGCCGCCTTCGCCGGGTCGATCGTCGCGGCCGGCAGTGGCGGCGCATTCGTGAAGCGCGGATGCACGAAGTCGAAGTACTCGAGCAGCCCGTTCGCGTGCTCGTCGCGCTCGGTCAGCGGCTGCAGGCCGAAACGCAGCTCGATGAGCTTCAGGATGCTCGTGTGGTCGGACACCCGGTGCGAGACGAAGTGCGGCTTCGAGAACGGCGAGACCACGACGAACGGCACCCGCACGCCGTATTGGTCGAACGGCACGTTCACGTCGCCGGGCTTGAGCATCGGCGCGATGTTGTCGGGCTTCGGTGCGCGCGGCGGCGCGACGTGGTCGTAGAACCCGCCGTGCTCGTCGTAGGTGAGCAGGAACGCGGACGACGACCAGTTCGGGCTGGCCATCAGCGCGTTGACGACGCCTGCGGTGAAGTTCTGGCCGACCTGGATGTTGGCCGGCGGGTGCTCGTCGCTCTCCTGACTCACGGGCGCGATGTACTTCGGCTCGACGAACGCGACCTGCGGGAGCGTGCCCGCCTTCGCGTCCGCGTAGTACCGCTCGATCGGCAGCAGGTTCTCCCTGTGCGCCTGCACGTCGGCGAAGAACGACACCGTCGGGAACAGTGCGCTGTACACCTTCCAGCTCACGCCGGCAGCCGTGAGCCGGCCGAAGATCGTCGGCTGCGGCCAACCACCGGCCGGCGGCGGATCGTTCTGGATGTGGCCGAACGACGTGGCGGCCGCAAGGTAGAAGCGGTTCGGATACGTCGGGCCCGGCACGGACGCGAAGTACCGGTCACCGATGCCGAAGGTGCGCGCGAGCGCGTAGTAGAAGGGCAGATCGGTCTGGTCGTAGTAGCCCATCGCGCGGCTGCCGGTCGGGTCGTCGGGGGCGACGTTCTGCGCCGTGAACCCGTCCATCTTCCCGCCGTTGATCTCGCTGTGGGTTCCCGACCACTCGTGGTTGGTGTCGCTCGAGATGCACAGGTCCGCTTGGTGGAACGGCACGATGGGCGCGCCGTTGGGGTTGGTGGGGTTGGGGTTGCCCGTGCCGGGTTCCTCCGCGGTACGCGGCTGACCCTGGTCGTGCAGCTGCCCGAAGTAGGAATCGAACGACCGGTTCTCCTGCATCAGCACCACGATGTGCTGGAGGGCCCCGAGCCGCGCGGGCCGGGCCCGCTCGTGCTCACGCCCGCTGTCGCGTGCGCCCGCGACACCCGTCATCGCGGTGCCCACCAGAGCCAACGCGGCAAATGCCGTTCCGATCCGTGCCCGCCACCTCATGCTGCCCCCCCGGGATCGTCCCCTCTTGTAGGCACAATCCTGCGCCTGTGCACCCGCTCTTGTCGAATACGGAACGGGCATACGATCGGATTGTCAGGTACCGCCGCATCTCGGGAGGACGCATGCAGTACCGCACGCTCGGACGCACCGGGATGACGGTGAGCACGCATTGTCTCGGGGCCATGATGTTCGGCAGTTGGGGCAACCGCGACCACGACGAGTGCGTGCAGATGATCCACACCGCGCTCGATGCGGGCATCAACTTCGTCGACACCGCCGACGTCTACTCGGCCGGTGAGTCGGAGGAGATCGTCGGTAAGGCTCTCTCCGAGATTGACCGCGACCATGTCGTCC